>JAUXDF010000002.1 GCA_030618505.1 Spongiibacteraceae bacterium
AGACACATTTCTCAGTGGGAAATGGAACGTTATTTTGAAATTATTTAGTGGTTTGTAGGGTGCGGCCCCCGCACCATTATTGACCCGAGCGGTGCGGGAGCCACACCCTACAAGCCATAGCATTAGCGCTTGCTAATATAGCATCCCCTATAATAGACTCAGCACTTCAGATCAAATGAACAAAGTACTGAGTAATGAATCAAGCCAAGCCAGACTTGCAGGAAATGCAGGATCACGCCAAGACAGCCAGTGATTTGCTTAAGAGCCTGTCCAATCCTAACCGATTATTAATATTGTGCAGTTTGATCGATAATGAACTTTCCGTAAGCGAATTAAACCAGCTAGTTACACTCAGCCAATCGGCGCTATCACAGCATCTGGCGTGGCTTCGCAAGCAAGAGCTGGTCACCACTCGGCGCGAAGCGCAAACCATTTACTATCGACTTAGCGGCAATAAAGCCAGCCGGATAATACATGTTCTCCATGATATCTATTGTAGTTCCTAGTATTATTTTCCCTCTGCGCAAGCAAACAATATAAAACAGCTCTAAGAACTGCAGCTAATCACATTCGGGAAACTATTGATGTTTGACTATATCGTTATCGGTGCAGGATCTGCCGGCTGTGTTATTGCCAGCCGACTTTCAGAAAATCCTGACAATAAAGTGCTACTCCTTGAAGCTGGCCCCAAAGACAGTAATCCGATGATCCATATGCCGGGTGGCTGTGCTGAAGTTTTAAAGAGTAAGACCCTCAACTGGCAACTTTGGTCAACACCACAGAAAGAACTAAATAATCGCAAGCTCTTTGTGCCACGCGGGCGCACACTGGGTGGCTCCAGCAGTGCCAATGGCATGATTTATATTCGTGGTCACGCCAGCGATTATGATGACTGGGCAACCGCCGGCAACAAGGGATGGAGTTATAAAGAGATCCTCCCCTACTTTAAAAAATCCGAGGATCAGGTACGCGGAGAAAATGCCTACCACGGTAGCGGTGGTGCACTCCACGTGCAAAATTCTCCTTCGGACAACCCGCTTTTTGATCTTTTTGTTGAAGCGGGAAAAGAAATTGGCTGGCCTTATAACGATGATTTTAATGGTGAAACACAGGACGGTATAGGCCGCTTCCAATGCACTATTAAAAATGGCAAACGACAAAGTAGCGCTGTTGCCTTTCTGAACCCTGCGCTCAAAAGACCCAACCTGACAGTAATAACCGGCGCTAATGTTGAACAGCTTATTGTTAAAAATGATCGTGTCACTGGCGTCAAATATAGCAAGGGACGTTCAAGCGAAACTGTGAATATTAACAAAGAAGTTGTACTCAGTGCCGGCACGATAAAAAACCCGCAAATCCTGCAACTCTCCGGCATCGGCAGACCTGATGACCTGGAAAAAGCAGGCGTAAAAACCTTGCACGAATTGCCCGGGGTAGGTCATAACCTGCAGGAGCACCTCGACCTGGTATCACACTACGAATGCACAAAACCTATCACACTCAATGGCGCCCAACGCTGGGATAAACAATTAAAAATCGGTCTGGATTATTTTCTGTTTAAAAAAGGCGTTGCCACTCACAGCAATATTGAAGGTGGTGCTTTTCTTCGCAGCAATGAGTCGGAATCACGCCCCGATATTCAACTGCATTTTAGCCCGGTTTACATGTTGGATCTCACCGGCCCACTACCCAAAGAGCATGGCGTAACACTGCACGCCTGTGTCCTTCGTCCCGAAGCCAAAGGTTCGGTCACGCTGGCCAGCAACAACCCCAACGATGCGCCGCTGATTGATTTTAATTTTCTCGATAATGATAGCGATTGGCAAAAACTTATCCGCTCTTTTCATATGAGTCGAGAGCTGATGAACAGCAGCGGCTGGCAAGGTTATATCGGCAAACAACTGGGAGTCGCCGCCAAGGCCAAGAGCGAAGATGAAATTCGTGAAGCCATACGACAGACCGCCGATACCATATACCACCCGGTGGGCAGCTGTAAGATGGGTACCGAAGATGATGCGGTTGTCGATGAGCAATTGCGAGTACGTGGTATTGAAGGTTTGCGCGTTGCCGATGCCTCCATCATTCCATCACTGGTTGGCGGCAACACCAATGCGCCCGCCATTATGATCGGTGAAAAATGTGCGGATATGATGTTGGGGAAAACTATTTAGTGCCCATCCATAAACTGGACAAAGAGATCCTGGCCAACGCAAATCTTGCGACTTAAAGGCCTTGAAAAGGCCTAGGAGCTAGATTTGCGTTGGCCAGGAGCGGACTTGATTTTCGAAAACTTCCGATTTCTGGTTAGGCACTATTTAGCCAGAAGACGGGGACCTGCGGCAAGTAAGCTCTAACCACAACTCCACTCCGAGAATCGAAATAGCCAGATATTTCTATATGCTGCTTTTGAACATAGCCGTGCTTTAAAATAAGTATTAACTTTTCAATAATCCTAGTAACATCTAATATGAATTACTACTTTCCATTTCCCAATCCCTGCATATAATCGAACGGGTACGTCTTTCTCAATCTGCCTACATCAGTTAGCTATATGCTTATCAACACATGGAACCATTACTATGACCGTTAAACCCTCAATTCGAATCCTTGTCGCCCTCGGTTTAACCTGCCTGTTTTCTCTCCCCGGCATTGCCAACAGCAACCCGGATCTTAATCAGCAGATGGGGAAAATGGCACAAAGCGTTAAACAGCTCTACCCCATCATTCTCGAAAGTGAGAGCATGAAAAGTGCGGGACAACTGAACGACAATGAAATTACGCAATTAAAAGAAGTAATTAAAGACTTGCAGCAACACCTTGAACCACTGGAAGCTGTTTTTGAAAAACGCACAGAAACACGACGCATAACCCTGAACACCATTATCGAACATCTGCAGCAGGCGGAAAATGCCCTCAACAACAATAGACAGGATTACGCAATTAACCTGCTGCGAAGTACCACTTCGCTGTGTATGGCATGTCACACCCAGGACAATACATTGCGTTCGCTTGGCACCAACAAGCTCGTCACATTTAAAACCCGCTTTGCCAATGCGGAGTTTCTTTACATGACACGCAGCTATCCGGAGGCGCTAGCCGCATTTCAGGATTATATCCAGCAGCGAGGACAAGCCAGTTACGATAAACAAAGCATCGATGCACTAAATCATATTCTGGTCATCTATATTCAGATACTCGATCAGCCAGAGGAGGCAATGCAGTATTTCTCATTGCTGCTCAAAAATAACAAACTGGCTAAGAACCTGTCTCAGGATGTCGAACTCTGGCTAAAAGGCTTACAAGAATTACCCGCATTAACCCATAAACAGCAGGTCGACTATCAGGGACTTAAAAACCTCGCCAAAGAACATATCTTCCAACACAGCAATCAAAGCGCTCCCATCCATATCCAGGAACAACAACGGCCCTTTTATATCTGGCTGAGAGGATCTCTCTATAATTTCGCTGACCATAAAGCCAATACAGAACAGATGCCAACTTTACTCTACTGGCTGGCAATCAGTGACCGGGTTCTTGAGTATCGTTTTTTCTACTCATTGGCCGATTTGTATTTAAAGCAATGCATCATTGCCTACAGCGACACCCCGGTAGCAAAACAATGCTATCAGGAATATGAGAACTACATCACCTTTGCCTACTCAGGCTCCGGCGGCACCCATATTCCTGATGATATCCAGGCGGAATTAAACGCTTTAAAACAAATGCTGCCGTAGTGGAGAACACGAGTAAAAAAGCCGGCGACAAAACTCAGCCTGTCGGAAAATTTCAACTATACTGAGTTCTATATTTGGCCAATAACAATAGATAATGAAACCAGCTTTAATACTTTCCGGCGGTGGAGCTCGCGGCGCTTATCAGGTGGGTGTACTGAAAGCGGTCGCTGACCTGCATGAGAAAAACGCCCACAATCCCTTTTCCATCATCAGTGGAACATCTGCTGGTGCCTTGAATGCTGTAGCCCTGGCAGCCTCGGCAAACAACTTTCGACTGGCCGTCAGAAAAGTAGAAAAAATCTGGAAAAATCTCCATGTGGATCAGGTGTACCGTTCTACTGGCAAAGACCTGCTCAAAGGCCTTGGCCGCCTTGGTGCTTCGATGTTTAATGACGGCATAGGGCGAACGCAACCACTAGCCATTTTAAATAACGACCCGCTAAGAGACCTTATTACCCATAGCATTCAGTTTAAAAATATTCAAAAACGCATAGACAGCGGTTTTCTTGATGCGGTCGCCGTTTCAGCAACCGGTTACACCTCCGGTGAGAGTGTCACCTTTTTTCAGGGTAAAGAAGATATTGTTAAGTGGCGACGCGGACGACGCGTTGGCGTACCAACCACACTGACGCCATCACACCTGCTGGCATCTTCTGCTATCCCCGCCATTCTGCCGGCGGAAAAAGTTAGCCGTGAATATTTTGGCGATGGCGCCTTAAGGCAATTGTCTCCCATTTCCCCGGTTTTAAAAATGGGGGCCGATCGTATTATGGTCGTGGGAGTCAGCGGTAACACTACGCACATTCCCAAGCATGACCATGAGTCCCACTCCCCCTCAATGGCCCAAATGGTCGGGCATGTATTTAACAGCGCATTTATCGACAGCCTGGAACATGATCTGGAAATGCTGGTGAAAATCAATGACCTGCTGGGCATGGTGGCTAATGAAAATCCTCACCGCCCCACCGGTGATATGCGCAGAGTCGGCTTACTGGTCATTTACCCCAGCGTTGAGTTTGATGACATCGCCGCAAAACACATTAAGGATTTGCCGCGCGCCATGCGTATCGGTATGAAAATTATCGGGGCAACCGACAAAGGCGGTGGCTCCAGCCTTGCCAGCTACCTGCTTTTTGAAAAGGAATTTTGCAAAGAGTTAATCGAATACGGCTACCGGGATGCAATGAACCAAAGGGATGCGATTATGGATTTTTTTGCGCACCCAGGCTCTTAGTTCGACTTATCAAACAAATGGAGCTTTACCCACGCTTACGCATGGGATAAAAGAGTAACTGCGGTTTAAGCCAAGCGTTTGTAAACCGGCTCATCAGTCACCATATCAACTACTGGCGGACAGTTATTAGAGATAGCTCCCATCATGTTGGGTAGCGCTTTAATGTGAGGCCCAAGAACGGGCTTACCAGTATTCATAATCGCCACCGATATGTCACGCTCAGGATCAGCCCAGCAAAAAATATTAGAAAAACCCACATGCCCATAGGCGTAATGGCTGTTTCGCCCATACATTCCTACCGGTTTAGCACCCAGCATCATTCCCGCACTATAACGCATCGGCAAAAACAGGGATTTATCAATTTGCATCTTACCCGTTTCACGCGTTGCACGATGAATCGTCAAAGGATCAAAAATTTTCTTACCCTTCCACTCACCATGATTAAGCAGCAACTGATAAAAGCGACTCACTTCTTCAGCCGTCGCATAAATATTTCCCGAGGGCACAATCGTCTGGTAGAACTGCTCGCTGTTAGATAGCTCCACACAGTCTTCAACGTCAACAGAAAGTACTTTTTTCAATACACCGCCAATGACACGCCCATTACGCAAACCGGAAGTATAATTAATGGCGACCTTGTTATAATCTTTTTTATCAAGACCGTAACGAAAATATTTCATCCCCATCGGCTTACGAATATATTTATCAAGATACTGCTGAATATCCATTCCCGTGGTAACACGAATCAGCTCATCAATAATAAAACCGCCAGTGACTGCATGATAAGCCATCACCCTGCCATCAGGGTCGTTGGGTTCGGCCTCGCAGATCTGCCTCACTGTCTCGTCGCGATCAAACTCTTCACTAGGTTCGCCAGGAAGATTAGGCACGCCGCCACGATGGGAGAGCATTTGCTGAATAGTAATATTACCCTTTCCTTTGGCCGCAAATGCAGGAATGTAATAACTCACCGGGTCAAGCAAATTGATTTTTCCCTGCTCTGCTAACAAGTGAGCCAACATCGCACTGATGGATTTTGACGCAGAGAACAAACAAACAGGCGTATCGAGGGTGGCGATCACAGGATCTTCCACCTGCTCTGCAAAACTGACACCGCGAGCATAGCCAATTGAGCGATTCAAAAACACTTTGCCATGCCTTCGAATACAAACACTTAACATGGGGTGAATACCGGTGCGAAAAAAATCCTCAATCGTTGACCAGATTTCCTCGACGGCTTCTGGCGTCAAACCAACATCTCGCGGTGCAGCCTCCCCTTTCTTGTCAATGTCGGTAATTGAGGTCAGGTCTTCGGGAATATCAATGGCACGAAAGGCTCGGCGATAAATCGCTTTACTGAACTTTTGATATATCATGGTCATGCTCCTGAGAGGCGAATAAAGCTTATTAAGATTGTCTACTATGCTTTCCACATTAACGGAAATTTTGCGCTTTTCAACATAGAAATTTCGAGCTTTGGTGTATTATGACCTTAGACTTCACTAATATATGATCCATATCAAGCCCATAAAGGCACGAGCCCCAAATGAACAGCAGTCACGACCAACTAGTCTACGATATTGGCAACAAACGTTATATTAACCTTGGTAAACACTGCACGCTGAAATGTACCTTTTGCCCAAAAACCCAGGGGAACTGGGATTTACACGAATATAATCTGTCATTGCACCAGCAGCCCAAAGCGCAAGACATTATCGCGTTAATCGGTGACCCGAAGGAATTTGAAGAAATTGTTTTCTGCGGTTATAGCGAGCCCACCCTGCGACTAAAAGAGTTGCTGCTTGTTGCTCAGGCAATTAAAGACCAGGGTGGTCGCGTGCGTCTCAATACTGATGGCCTGGCCAACCTGGTTCATCAGCGTAATGTACTGCCCGAATTGGCTCAATGTGTCGATGCCCTATCCATTTCGATGAATGCGCATACAGAAGAAATTTATAATAAGCACTGCCAGCCCGGACTACCCAAGGCATTTGATGCGATGTTGGAATTTATTGAGCTAGCCACAAAAACTATTGATGATGTGACAGCCACTGCAATTGACGGTTTGGAAGGTGTGGATATTGCTATTTGCCAGCAAATGGCCGAACAGCGTGGGGCGAAATTTCGTCGTCGGGTACTGGATATTGTTGGGTAATTATTCAGCATCGCTTTGAACCCTCCGTTTTCGTCATCCTCGAAGTGTTTTATCGGGGATCCAGAGTTCTGAAAGCTGGATTCCGGCTAAAAGACTGCCGGAATGACGAACTTTGTGCCTTTGTTAAATAGTTACGTTGTTGGCTAAATAACAGCCTCTCGACAGCAAAAATGTCGGCAGTAGCAATCATTCAAATACTCGCTTACCATAACGACCATCAAAATCAGCACAAAAACAACAGTAAGGGAATAAGCAGCTATGACTCTATCCTGGCAAAGGGTTCTATCAGGTGTATTTATCGCAGCAGCGTTAACTGCCTGCAGTAAAGATAAGGAAGTTTCAAGCAAACCTCCCATTCGACCCGTCAAACTGTTTACCGTTGCCAGCGGAGACGGCAGTGCGATACGCAAATTTCCTGGCCGAATTGAAGCCTCCCAACAAGCCGAGCTGGGCTTTAGGGTTAGCGGTACTGTTGAAGAACTTGCTGTAAAAGAAGGCGATCAGGTCACAGAGGGGCAAGTACTCGCCCGCCTGGATGCCACCGATTTTCGCATCACCGTAGAAGACCGTCAGGCCACATTTGATAATGCCAATCGTAATTTCGCCCGCGCTAAAGACCTCGTTGCCGAAGGTGCTATCTCCAAGCTGGATTATGATCGTATGGAGGCTAATTTTAAAACCAGCCGGGCCGCCCTCAGTGCCGCTAAACAGAACCTCGCTTACACTCAGTTAAGAGCGCCTTTTACAGGACAAATTGCCCGCCGTCATATCGATAATTTTGAAGAAATTCAGGCCAAGCAGGAAATCTTCAGCCTGCAAAACACTAATGACCTAGACGTTATTATCGATTTGCCCGAATCTGTAATCAGAAACCTGCGCAGCGATGATGGCGATGTTGAGCCAAAAAAACAGGGCGTCCCTATGTATGCCGAATTTGAAGGTAAGGTAGATGCCAAATTCCCCCTTAAAATCAAGGAAATTGCCACCCGAGCAGATCGCGATACTCAGACCTTTCAGGTCAGGATGACCATGTCGGCACCCGCTAATTTTATTGTACTGCCAGGCATGACCGCCAATGTCACAGTAGACTTCAGTCAGTTTTCCAACAATGCAGCAGTATTTTTGGTTCCTTCCAGCTCAGTCATTTCTGACCAGGATCTTAATGCCCAGTTATGGGTACTGGATCTGGACAGTATGACAGTTAAGAGCCGCGAAATTACTATTGGTCGTATGACAGGCACCATGATTGAAGTGAAAAGCGGCTTGACCGGCAATGAAGAAATTGTCAGCGTTGGCGCGGCCTACCTTGCCGAGGACATGCGAGTATCGCGTATGATTCAATCGGAGCAAGCCCTTCCCCGCTCGGATGACCCTAGCTAACCATCATCAGCCTGAAAGGAAACACCTATGAATATCGGTGAATACTCGGTAAAGAGTAAAGTTATTTCGTGGCTATTGGTTGTCATTATGGTTGGCGGTGGCTTGTCTGCCTTCCAAAGCATGGGCAAACTCGAAGACCCGGAATTTACTATTAAGCTGGCCAAGGTCGTTACGCTTTATCCGGGCGCCACCGCCAAAGAAGTACAGGATGAGGTCACCTACCATATAGAAGATGCCATCCAGAAATTACCCCAGGTCAAATGGATCAAAATGTCCGTTTCCCGACCCGGTGCTTCCGATATCACCATTGAGTTTAAGGATGAATATCGCAAAAAAGACTTTCCTAATATATTTGACGAGCTACGTCGCAAGATAGCTGATGTAAGCCCAAGCCTGCCTCCCGGAGCACACGCACCGATGGTCATCGACGACTTTGGCGATGTTTATGGCGTGTACGGTATTATCAGCGGTGAGGGCTACAGCTGGAGAGATCTTTGGGACACCGCTGATCGCGCAAAAAAAGAGTTGGTACGCGTACCCGGCGTCCGTAAAGTCGTCATTGATGGCGAACAAAAGGAAGTCGTCTATGTGGATATTTCACGCACTCGACTCGGCGAACTGGGTATTTCCCCCGCCAGTATTGCCCAGGTGCTGGCCTCTCAAAACGAGGTCGTTAATGCTGGCAATATTAAAGTCGGCGATGACTACCTGCGCATCAGCCCTACGGGTGCTTTCGAGTCAGTACAGGCCATTGGTGATGTACTCATTAGCTCGAACGATAAGAAACTGCTCTTTCTCCGTGATATTGCCACCATTACCCGCTCCTATGATGAAGTACCCAATAAAATGTACTACATCAATGGCAAGCCAGGGCTGGCTATGGGCATCTCAATGATGGAGGGCGAAAATGTTGTCGAGGTTGGCCAGCGTCTTGCGAAGCGTTATCAAGAATTAAAAACCATCATTCCCATCGGCATGAATATCAGCCTGATTTACAACCAGCCGGTGGAAGTGGATAAATCAGTCAGTGGCTTTGTTGTCAGTGTCGGCCAGGCAGTTGCTATTGTGATTATCGTTTTGCTGCTGTTTATGGGCGTGCGCGTCGGCATTATTATTGGTGCGGTATTGCTTATCACCGTTGCCGGCACCCTGTTTTTTATGAATCTGTTTGCCATTGACCTTCAACGAATTTCACTCGGCGCACTGGTTATCGCCTTGGGAATGCTGGTCGACAATGCCATTGTGGTTGCCGAGGGAATGCTGGTGCGCATGCAAGCGGGCATGAGCGCCGAAAAAGCAGCCGGAGAAGCAGTGGGCAAAACCATCTGGGCACTACTCGGTGGTACCGCTATTGGTGTGCTGGCCTTTTCGGCTATCGGCCTGTCGCCGGACTCTACGGGAGAATTCGCCAGCTCGCTGTTCTATGTCATCCTCATCTCGCTTTCACTATCATGGATTACCGCCGTCAGCACCACACCTTTATTGTGTGCCTTACTGCTTAAGCCAGGCAACAGCAACGAAGAACAGAAAGACCCTTATGGCGCCAAACCTTTTCAGGTTTATCGAGGTATCGTCGCGGCAGCAATCGACCATCGCTGGGCTACAGTCAGTGCGGTAGTCGCATTGTTTGTACTGGCCATTATCGGTTTTGGTAATGTAAAAAGCGGCTTTTTCCCGGAATCCAATACGCCGATGTTCTTTATCGATATTTGGGAACCAGAAGGTGCGGACATCCGCAAGACCCGCGAAACCACCTTACAAGTCAGCAAATATCTGGAAACCCTGCCTGGTGTCGTACAAACGAGCTCTGTAATCGGCGGCCCACATCTGCGTTTCACCCTGGTATATGATTCAAAGGAGCAGGCACGTGCGTATGCCCAGATTATTGTGCAAACTGAAACACGCGAGCAAATACCTGAGATCTGGCAGCAGGTCGAAACCTTTATGCGCGAAAACTCGCCCTCCAATGACCCGATTATAAAAGCACTGCGTATTGGCCCCGGGCGTGATAGTAAAATCGAAGCACGCTTTCATGGCCCTGACCCGGCAGTGCTCAGAGAGCTTTCGATCAAAGCCATGGATATCATGCGCGCAGATAATGAAGCACGAGATATCCGTGACGACTGGCGCAACGCCGTCAAAGTAGTCACACCGGTATTTAACGAGCAGGTTGGCCGGCAGCTCGGCATTACCCGCGAGGAACTCAGTGCGGCGCTACAATATGCTTTTGAGGGGAACCCGGTTGGCAGCTATCGCGATGGCATACGCCTGTTGCCAATTAAACTACGTGCCCCTGAAGATGAGCGCGGCGATATCGACAATATGCAGGACATCCAGGTCTGGAGCCCAATATTGGGCCGCTCGATTCCCGCCGCACAGGTCGTCAGTGGTTTTGAAACTACTTGGGAAAATACCGTAGTACGAGGCCGCGATCGTATCCAGACCATTATCGCCTCCTGCAACCCCGCCGGTCCGATGGCCACCCCCTTGTTTGAGCGGCTACGTATAGAAATTGAAGCAATGAAACTGCCACCGGGTTACAGTCAGTCCTGGGGCGGCGAATATGAAGATTCCCAAAAAGCTCAGGCGGGTCTGGCGGGCGCGTTGCCTACCGGCTTTTTATTGATGATTCTCACATCGATCTTTTTGTTTGCAAAATTAAAGCAACCGGCCATTATCTGGCTCACCGTCCCGCTATCGATTATTGGCATTACCGTCGGCCTGCTGACAACAGGTGGAGCCTTTGATTTCATGTCAATACTCGGCGCCTTATCGCTGGTTGGCTTGTTAATTAAAAATGCCATTGTGCTCATTGAGGAAATTGACCAACAGATAGAAACTGGAAAAGATCCTTATGACGCTATAGTTGACTCATCGGTCAGCCGATTACGACCCGTGGTGCTGGCAGCCACTACCACCATATTGGGAATGATTCCGCTACTGCCGGATGTATTCTTCGTAAACATGTCCATTACCATCATGGCAGGACTAGGGTTTGCCACAGTATTAACAATGATTGTAGTGCCAACACTGTATGCTATTTTCTTTCATATCAAACGAGAGACAAACTAACACCCTCTCTCCTCCCCCTCTCCCCCTGGGAGAGGGTCGGGGTGAGGGGGATTCCTACACCTCTAATTTAAATACACAAGCCCAAACAACTCACTCCTGAAAAAATGGATTATCCCGAGTAGCAATAAGGCTTACCACCTCTATAGTAAACACTTTCTCACCTCGCTGATTACGCATTGTGGAGACACTCCTGACAATACCGCAATGGGGTTTACTCTTTGATAAGCGCTTCTCAACACAATGATATTGATAGCTGATCTGATCGCCTGGCCGAAGTGGCGCGTGAAGACGCATTTTATCAAAACCCAGAGCGCTGAGGGCAGCAACGTCCCGACCACCTTGCTGCCCTAACCAGACAAAAATAGGGAAAATATGTGCTGAGGATGCAACCAAGCCACCAAACATTGAATTATTGGCAGCCTCCTCATCAATATGAAAAGGCTGCGGATCCCAGCGAGATGCCATCTCCACAATCTCCTCTTTGGTCACCGAGTAGGTCACCGGGATATCGATATTCTCATCAACAATATAATCTTCGTAATATATTTTCATATTTCAATTTACTTTATTCAAACAAAAATCGCAGGGTTCAGTGCAAATAAGCGCTCAACTATAAACTGATAGATCATCTCTCGCTATCTTCTCAGCCCCAAATTCTGCAAAAGTTTCGCAATTTCACATCTTCTGTTAGGCTAGCAGCCTAATCATTTCAAACTACATGTTTTAGCAGCGAACAAGGAATTCAGATGTTACGCTTTACTCTATTGTTTATCTTAATTGCATATAGCCTTAGCGCGCAGAGTCTTAATGTATTCAGAGTAGCGGCAGACGAATGGCCGCCCTTCACCAGCGAAAAAAGCGACCAACGCATCGCCGTTGATCTGGTTCAAACGGCTCTAATACGCACCGGCTGGATACCAAAAATTACCATTACTGACTGGGGAAAAATCGCCCCTGCAATAAAGGCTGGAGAGTTTGATGGCATTATTGCCGAATGGTACACAAAAGAGCGAGAAGAATACCTGCTTTTCTCCCAACCCTATCTGGAAAACCGGATAATCGCCCTCGGCCTTAAAAACAAAGCTAGCAAAGTGAGCAAAATCACCCAACTAAAAGGCAAACGTGTTGCCCTTGTAAAAGGCTACGCTTACGGTGATAAACTCTTTGCCAATGCGCCCTTTGAAGCAATCTACGGCGCAAGCGTACAGGAAAATTTACAGCTTCTACTAACAGATAAAGTAGACTACCTGCTAGCGGATGAACTGGTTCTGAAATCACTTTATACGCAACTATCCAAAAGTGAGCGACAACAACTACAAAGCCATTCAGCGCCCTTAACCATTAAAAAACTCTTTTTTGTCGTTAGCAAACAACATCCAAAAGCCGACATTATTATCGATAAATTTAACCGAGCTATTCGTGAGATGGTCAATGATGGTAGCTATAACGACATTCTGGGCTTTGGTGTCATTTTCAGAACTGACGAAGAAGGCATTGCTGATGTCATTACCTCAAAGAGCAAACTCGATCTATCGTTACCGGAACAAGCACAGGATGGCTATCAGGTATTCAGTGAAGATAATGCGTTTGCCAGCAAGGGGTCAATGAAATACCGAGTGGATGGACGCACCTACGCTAACTGGGATGATGCAAAGAAAGCGATAAACGAAGGCAGCCAGGATGTCAACAAACTGGACCCGGATCAGGATCAAGAGAATGAATACCAGCTTATAATTCCCATTCGCTAGGCAATAAACTGTTAACAAAAAGCGCTATTATATTGCGTTTGGCAAATACCTTAATATACTGTTAAAAACACCATAAAACTGAGGAACTCAATATGAACAAAACTCTATTAAAATTCCTGGCCACCGCCAGCATCGCGCTAGTTGCTAATCTCGCAAATGCCGACATTTACCTGGGCGGCGGTTTATATCAATCCACTCTGGATGCCGATAATGATTTAGGCGACGATGATGATAAAGCGATGACCATATTTCTGGGCTGGGAGCCGCCTGTCATTCCCTTTTTGTCGGTTGAGATAGCCTACCACGATTTAGGTTCTTATAAGCTGAGTGAAGATATTGAGGCAGACCTCACTGCATATTCAGCCCAAGCTGTACTCGCATTCCCTATTTTGATGTTTGATATTTACGGAAAACTCGGTTATGCCAAAACTGATTCTGATTTCTCGGTAAATGGCGATAAAGACAATGACAGCAGCTCTGACCCCTATTTAGCTTTAGGCGTAGCCCTCACGCTACTCCCGGTTGTTGATTTCTATGCCGAATATCAACGCTTTGAATTCAATGATGACAATACCGTTGATATGTTTGGCGTGGGCGTAAAGGCGACATTTTAAGCGCTTGTAAAAATACCAAGCAATAAACTGAACCCTGGATAGTCCTTTTGAGATCCGGGGTTTTTAATATGTCAGGAGCGACTCAAACAAGATTACAGCCGAGACAAGCACCATAGTCGTTATTTTCCACCATGGCACTTTTAATAATCAAAAAATATAATAGTAACCCAAGTTAAAAAATAAAATACGGTACTTTTCGTTCTGATCAAAGCGATTTTTTCCTCGTATAAACTGTCCACCAAACTCACCATCGAGGGTATGCCGTTTCATAAAACGGTATTCAACACGCAAGACCGGCGCAGTTTTGCTCTGGTCGCTGCCATCTTGATTGTCCCTTTTTTGAAAGCTCAATTTTGACTGTAAAGACCAGGCACTGGGCCACCGATAGCGATAATGCAGGTAAAGGGTATTAATATCTGAATAGGCCAGTCTTGAGTGATTGGAACTAATAGTTACACTATCGTAGTCACTAAACAGTCCCTGCCCAAAAATCTGCAGATAATAATAGTATTCGTTTCCTGTGCCCTCAAAGCCCTGCACACCGCCTGATTCTGGTGTATCGGAAAGATGGGATAAGGTGAATGAGCCGCTGATGCTGTAACGCTGGCTTAATGGATGACTCACATAAAGGTTGGCCGTCTTACTGACATAGGTGCGATCAAGCGCCAGATCCTCTATAGAGGATCCATCCTCAATAATTTGTTCAAGCGTATCCAGCTCATCACTTTGTTGACCAATCAATGCATTTTGTGTCGTTAAGAAAGGACTTTTGCGATAGTTTAATGACAGGTTTGTTGTGGTTCCGCTGGAGAAAATATAACTACTATTCAGTAGCAGTGCATTAAGCTCCTTATAAAAAACATCATAGTCAAGCAAGCCAGAGAGGTGGACACGCTGCGTGTTATAGGTCACTTCGGTGCCAATCGCACGTCGATCAACGTAGCTATCAATACGCTGCTCTATAGCAAAAATATTAACATCTGTAGCCCCATAGAATGGCCCCAGATCACTGCCTACACCGAAGAAATAACGATTTGAATTCACCGATGTGTCGGACGAGCTATTTACCGGGTAGCCGGCAACAACATTAATCCGGCTTTTGTTTCCCGTTGGCGTGGAAAGTTGTACTCCATCAAAACGTCCCATAACGCCGTTATGATTATCCCGTTGGCGACCTAGCTTGATATGGTGTTCATTTTCCCTATCTTCTGCTTCGATATAAAAATAGCTTAGTCGTCCGCTGTCGCCAGGGCCACCACCAAGAAAGTCAGCATCATAACCTCCGTTTACTCGACTGGTGACCTCATACTGGCCGCTGCGATAGCGCTGATGGTAATCAATTGAAGTACTTAGCATGGACAGACTGGTTTTGCTTTCGCCATTATCATCGGTATTTTCTGCCATGCGATAATACTGAAAAAACCCCCCGTAGCTTTGCCAGGTTTCAGAGGTTTTTTTACGCTTGTTATTGGCTGAGCGTAATTCTGCTGTCGGCTGCTCCAGGGTAATAAGCGCTGCAAGGCGCTGTTTTACTCGAAAACTGCCATCACTTTCAGGGTATTGTTTCAGGTAGTCATCGTAAGCTTTTTTGGCGCGGGCTTTTTTACCCGATCTCTCCAGTGCTACCGCATAAAACTCGTAGGCTAGTTGCTTAACAGTTTCGTCCGTCGATTCTATCAAACGGATATAGATCGATTCAGCTTTGGCGTAGTCGCGCTGGGACATCGCATGTTGTGCTGCCAGAAACAGTGCTTTACTGCTGGCTTGTTCACCATCCGCTGATACTGCACTTATACTTTGATTTTCTTTGGAGACTCGAAAATCGATAATGAGTCGATGCCCATAACGACCGCTTGGGCCTAATAAAAAAACATTCTCCGTGACTGGTTTTGAAAGATCAATAGTAAGCAGCGTAAGGCCTTTATTGACTTTGTCTTGCCTGCGAATGTTCTTTATAAGCTTATTGTTTGCGATGATATCTTTCGTAGACAGTTGAAAGCTCGCCAGTGGAATTTCCAGTACCAGCTGAGTTGAGGTACTTTTTCCAAGGCGTTTATAACTAATCGCGCCGCTGAGATCGAACACCATGCGGGTTTTGCTCTCACTACTACCGACACGAATATCGTTGATAACAACATCATTAACATTATCTCCCAGAACAGACCCTGAGATACACAGCAGTATAAAGCCCCAGCGGCGTATGAGTTTCCCATTAAACTGCCACAGGTGCATTAGAACTCGCCATCCTGCACGCGGTGTTCGCTGCTCTCATGGCATGCACCTGAGCAATCCTTTAATTCAAACACTGTGTACTTAATATCACCAGATTTCTTGTGAGGCCCTGGGTCGTAATCCTTTTCATGGCAGGCTGCGCAATCAGGTTGATGCGCAGGAAAAGGCCAGGGAACAGTTTCTGCGTTGCTGGTATGGCAAATATTACAAGTGAGATTACTCCGGTGATCGCCGGGATAGTTAGCGCTAATGTGAGAAAAGCTGGTAAACGACCAATTGGTAGTATTATGGCAACGATCACATTGCTGGGTCGTCATAAAGTGGCTGGCAGATTTTCCCGTGGCGATGATGCCGTCATGGCAGCTGGAACAGTTATTGGAGGCAGTACTATGATCAAAGCTTGCCGGTGTCCAGGCAAGATTGCTGTGGCAAAGATCGCACTCTGCGTTAGTAGCAATATGATCGCCCGGCTTGCCGGTGGCGACAGAACCATTATGACAACTTGAGCAAGCGCTGGTAATGCCGCTATGGTCGAACACCGCCGGTAGCCAGGCAAGGTTACTATGACAGAGATCGCACTCTCCACTGGTACTGATATGACCCGTGGGCTTTCCATCAGCCGTGCTACCGTTATGACAGCTGGAACAACTGCCAAGGACTTCGTCATGATCTACGCGAACGGCAGGTTCCCACTGTACGTTGTTGTGGCAAGCCTCACATACATTACTCGATAGTATATGGCTAGTCCCCTTGGGCGTTGACGTAACACCATCGTGACAAGCAATGCAGCTGCTGGTGACGGCATTGTGATCAAAAATTGCTGGCGACCAAGCAAGGCTATTGTGGCAAAAAGCACAATCGGCATTAGTGGGCAGATGACTAGCATCCTTCCCCGTTGCCTCGATACCATTGTGACAGCTGGCGCATTGCCCCAACACCTCATTGTGATCGATACGAATGACCGGTTCCCACAGATTTGAACTATGGCATGCTTCGCAAGCGTTGCCAGTCAGTGCATGACTCGCGCTTTTACCGGTAGCCGTTAATCCATCATGGCAAGCGATACAATTATTACTCACCGTACTGTGATCAAAGGTCGCCGGCAACCAGGCGATGGCGCTATGACAAAACTGACAGTCTGCGTTAGTCGGTAGATGATTGTTGGTTTTTCCCGTGGCGATGACGTTATTGTGACAAGTGAAACATTGACCAGAAATTTCATTATGATCAACACGTGGTATTGTTTGCCAGTTATTGTCGATATGACAGCTATCACACTGCTGGGAGCTTAAAATGTGCTGGATCGGTTTTCCCTCAGCACTAATATTGTTATGGCAGTTTTGACAAGGCCCAATAGTAGCGCTATGTTCAACACGGACAACTATGTCCCAGCCATTCTCCGTGTGGCAGTCCAGACAATGGTCAGTGCTTGGAACATGCTGTAAGGGTTTAACAGATGCATCAATACGTCCACGATTGGCGTGGCACGCTTCACAGATTACCGGTGTTCCTTTAAATTGACCATTGATATGGCATGACTGGCAATCAACCTGGCGATGTAATCCTTCCAGGGGAAAGCCGGTAAGAAAGTGGTCATACTCAACATTCTGGGCCAAGGCTTGTTGAAACAAACACAACATCGCAATAATACTCAAAAAGCCGAAGCGCGAAATAGTGATAGGATCTATTTTCATTATTGCGTCCCTTCATCCAGATTAAAACTATCCACCTGATGACACTGACTGCAGCGTTTTCCAAAACTGCCTCGATGTATATCATCATCACGGTGACAATCAAAGCAGGACTGAGGTGTCTGTTTCGAGTTGTTATGGCATAGCTCGCATTGCAGGTTTTCATGTGCACCTTGTAATGCGAAGTGCGTCTGTCGACCATGATCAAACAACCACATCATCCAGTCATTGGGGTTATGGCATAGACCACAATCCTCACCCAAAGCACCTTTGTGAGCATCTTGTTGCTTGTGGCACTGCTGACAATCAGAGGGTGTTTTTTCGTAATGAGCGTTTAGATGGCACTCCTGGCAACTCAGTTGGCGATGCATACCCACGAGCGGAAATTGGGTAATTTCATGACTGAATAAAGTCTTTTTCCAACTATCGGGAGAGTGGCAGTTGTCACACTCCTTTCCCAAGGATTGCTGATGCGGGTCAGACAATTGATGACAATCAACACATTGCTGTGAAAGTTTTTCATCTGTTTTTGTCGGACTATGACAAGAATTACAGGCAAGATGCTTATGTTTTCCGGCCAAGGGGTATTCAGTATCGCTATTATGATCAAAGGCTGTTTTTGACCAGCTTTTGGATGAGTGGCATTGCTGACAATCCTCGCCATTGCGACCGTTGTGAATATCGCTACTTTTGTGGCAACTGAAACAATCACTGGCAAGCATATTCTCTTTGCTGACAGTTTTCTGATGGCAGGCCAGGCAAGATGTTTTCTGATGCGAGAAAAGCAATTTAAATTTAGTGTCAAGACCATGATCAAACAGACTTTTCCCCCAGTCTTTTTCAGAATGACAATTTTTACAATCACTGCCAAACCTTCCCTGATGGATATCATGTATACGATGACAGTCATTACATTGCTTGCCAATATCCTGGTACTGACGATTGATGTGGCAGCGATTACAGGCTACATCCTGGTGTTTATGCGCCAATGGAAACTCGGTTTTATCATGGTCAAACTGCTGCTTTTTCCAGTTGTCCGTTGTATGGCAGTCTTCACACTGTTTTCCCAGTTTATTGTTATGTATGTCATTTTTTTCATGGCAATCAAAGCAGCTTCGTTGCTCTAATCTGTAGCTCTTCTTATTAGTCGAGGTATGACAAAGAACACAGGCTGTAACGCTATGTTTGCCATCCAGCGGGAAGTTTGTAAGGTGGTGATTAAAACTGTCGGTATCCAGATTAACAATATCGTACCCTCTGCCTTTATGATCGGTATGGCAGGTTTTACATTCGGCATTTTTAATATTTTTGTTTAAACCGTGAAAACCGGCGCTACGATCAAGATCTTCAGCGATCTTATCGTGACAGTCCAAACAGAGAGAGCTTTGCTCTGCTTTGGAAAAGTCCTGATGGCATTTGTCGCAGCTCGCAGCCTCCTCCTGGTGAGATTGCGTTAAATCGCCAGGACTGAGCAATATCTGTTTTAGCGTTTGGGCCTGGGAAAAAGGTGTGCTTAATAACAAGACAAAACAAAGCAACGATAGGAAAATAACAATAGCAGATCGATTTCTTATCAAATTCATATCAATACATATGCACCACTACAATATGAACTGTTGCAGTAATAATCATCATAAAGAAAAATGGCAGATGTACGATATGCCAAATGGAGAACAGCCGATTGTAGAGTGAGAGGCCAATCATCGAACGCAAGGTTTTTAGTTCTTGCTCAAAATGTTCTGTCATCTCCGTGTAAAAAAATTGCTGTCCCCCAGCTGTTTGCACAGATGCGCCATTTAAACGCCTGAGCTCACTCAATAAACGGTGTGACAGCACATTGACCCTGAAAACGGAACGCCAACTGTGAATCAGAGAGCTATTTTTATCAGCCACCAGATCCTCAATTTTTTGCAGATGCTGCAATAAAGCATCATCAATCATCGCGTTTGAACTGAGTTGCTGCTTGAACTGGGCGTGCTGGGCTTGAAGTTGATCATAATTCAGTTTTTTACCGTAAAGTCCATTATGGGTGTGTCGGTAAATATAACGGCCAATCAAACCACTGAACGCCACTAACAGCATGGAGAACAATGCAACATTAGAGTTCATGGAGCCGAGACCAAAATTGCAATGAAAGAGAATTAATGTGGGGCCCAAAATACCAAATAGCATATGGGCCTTAAACCAGTATTTAATCGGGAAAACACCACGCATCCAACGCGCTTTTTTTCGTAGCGGGTAAAGCAGCAATAAGGCCATTAAACTCACGCCGATAATACCCAGGTAATAACCCAAACCTTGTTCCGCACTAAGCCAATATTCATCACGTTGCAGCCAGCCCCAGCTTAATGCAAGCGCCAAACTGACCGAAAAAAGTAATTGGTAAATGTTTTTAGTTAATATTTCGAACATCGTTATAACCGGTGCTTCTATCACATGCGAAATATACGAATAAGATCTTTTAAAACCACCACTCGCAAGTGAATTGTATCAATTAAAGATTAAGATAAACTTAAGCATAGCCTGTTTTCCCTTCACACTGTCGGGCAGATCTCACATTACGCAGAGAAGCTCTATGTTTTGGTGACCGGTGTTCTAAAATTTATACCCGGCAGTAGCCTTGTTTATCTCGCATGCTAAAGTGTTAATAACAATCGATTTCTTATAACGACCAGAAAACAGATAGGTAGATTGATGGGCAGTAGCGCAGCAACAATGATTTATATCGTACCGATGATATTGATTATTTCGATCTATCTGTTCCGGCAACACAAACATCACCAAAGCAGCATTAGCGTTAAACAGGCCGCCACCAGTAGTGGCTTGACCGAACCCGCATCACTTCACCCGCTGATAGACCCCGAGCGCTGCATAGGCTGCGGCTCCTGTGTGGATGCCTGTCCCGAAAAACAAGTACTCGGTCTCATTAACAACAAAGCTGAACTGATCGCCCCGGCCAACTGCATTGGCCACGGTGCCTGTAAGCTCGCTTGCCCAGAGGCTGCTATTTCCTTGGTATTTGGCACCGAACAACGTGGAGTTGATATTCCTGAACTATCAAAAGATTTTCAAACCAGCGTAAAAGGCGTTTACATCGCTGGTGAATTAGGCGGTATGGGGTTAATTCGCAATGCCATTGAGCAAGGTCGCCAGGCAATTGAGTCGATTAAGAAACAGGAATTAAAGGCGACTGCAGGTAATAATGAGGTGCTTGATGTATTAATCGTTGGTGCTGGACCCGCCGGCATCTCGGCATCGCTTTGTGCGCTGGAAAACAAGATGACATTTTGCACCATCGAACAGGACAGTCTAGGCGGGACAGTGTCACATTATCCACGTGGAAAGCTGGTGATGACGGCCCCGGCCAAACTGCCGCTAGTGGGAAAAATGAATTTCTCAGAAGTGAGCAAAGAGAAGTTAATCGAATTTTGGCAGGGTGTAGAGCAGCAATATCCCCTTGCCATCCACTACCAGGAGCGCCTGGAAGATATTAGCAAGCAAGGCGAGCTGCTGGATATTCAGACTAGCAAAGGCTGCTATCGTGCTCGTAGTGTTTTATTGGCCATTGGCCGAAGGGGAACACCGAGAAAGTTAGGGGTGCCGGGTGAGGGCCTGGAGAAAGTCGTCTATCGTATGATTGATCCTGAGCAGTATAGAGAGAAGCATGTCTTAGTGGTCGGTGGCGGTGATAGTGCTCTGGAGGCCGCTCATGAGATAGCCAAACAAACTGGAGGGCATGTTGTTCTATCCTATCGTGGCGCTAGCTTTAGTCGTGCAAAGGAGAAAAATCGACAGAAGATAGAGGCCGCCGAGCGCTCAGGAACATTAACAGTCCATTTAGAATCTAACGTGAAGAATATAGATGAAAAGCAGGTGGTTATTGAAACCTCTAGCGGTTTTGAAACCATAGAAAACGATGCGATTATTGTCTGCGCTGGCGGTGTACTACCAACGCCGATGCTAAAGAAAATCGGTATCGGCATTGTGACCAAATATGGTGAGGTTTAATTTTGGTGGATAAGCGCACTACATATATCCAATGTTTTACCGCACTGGGAGGCTACAGGAAGGTATGCGTTCATTTTCTCTGGGCTCTATTGATACTGATCGGTCTAACAACTCCCTGTACAGGAGCAGAAAATAAAACTGTACTGGCGCCACACATTAAGCGCTTAATACTTACTGAACAGTATCAACAACTTGAACCTGAACTACGCAAGTTAGCTATGCAAGGTAACGCTGAAGGACAGTATCAACTGGGGATACTTTATCTCCACGGTAATGCGGTAAAGGAAAACCATCAAATGGCGCTTTACTGGTTTGAAAAGTCGGCCAGACAGCATCATACAAAAGCACAATTTAACAGTGCCATGCTGTTAGTAGGCGAAAAAAGAAACCGGCAAAAGGCCATTATTTATTTACAATCGGCTGCCGCTAGCGACCACAAAATGGCTGAAATGCACCTAAAAGATTTGACTCAGGGCTCTGAAAAAAATAAAGAGATGGACCAGTCAACACTCAATAGCCGCTTGATTTATGCAGCAAAAAAAGGCGATAGCGAGGAGATAAGTTCATGGATAAATGCCGGTGCCGATCCCAACAGCACCGACAGCGACGGCAGGACAGCACTGATACTCGCTGTGGAAAATGGCAATATTGCCGCCCCAACGGTATTGCTCAATGCTGGTGCGAATATGCTAGTGACAGATCCCACGGGAAATACAGCCCTTCATTTCGCCGTTATTACGCATAATCGTAAAATAGTAAAACCTCTTGCTGCAAGCGGCAATTTGGAACAAAAAAACCAACAGGGACTGACTGCTCTTCTATTAGCCATTGAGTTAAACGATGCCAATTTGGTGGCTGAATTGCTATTGCATGGTTCCAATGCCAATGCGGTAAACAGCAATAGCGCAAGTGCCCTGGATAATGCACAAAGGAAATCGAATAAAACGATTATTGATTTACTTAAACAATACGGAGCCAGATCAGCCACAACGGAAAAAAAGGAGTTGACCCGTCGCTTGGCCGCCATTCAAGCACAGCTAAAACAGCCACAATTTAAAGACTGGGATGAGTTAATGCTAGCAGCCAGCATGGGTGATTATGAAATGGTTGACTGGTTACTAATAGAGGATTCACCGGATAAAAACAGTTATAAGACTGGCAAAGCAATCGCTCAGTCAGTTATCTCAAACGACAAAAAGACCACTGAGCTATTGTTAAATCATTTGCAAGAAAAAAGTATCGCTAATGCCGATATTCGAGAGATTATTGATCTTGCCATTGAGCATTATGACCTGGGGCGGTTTTCTCATTTGTATCAACATCCTTTATTGCATGAGGCAAAAAACCTGTCCGCCGGAAAACTGTTAAGACAGTCGATTACTGAGGGGAAGCCAGACACTGCAATCTATCTTATTCAGCAAGGCGGCAAACTTAACTATGTATCAGAAAATGGTGAATCACATTTAATAACTGCATCAAAAAGAGGCCAGACCGCTGTGATCGAAAAGCTTTTAGCCACCGGTGTCGCGGTTGATGATAAAGATCAGCTAGGAAGAACTGCGCTATGGCACAGCGCTTATGCGGGGCATCACCAAACGGCTAAATTGCTAATCTCTAACGGTGCTGACCTTGATCTAAGCGATCAGCAAGGACGGACAGTTTTGATGATGGCAGTGCTCAACAATGACGACAAATTAGTAGACCTACTGCTGCGCTCAGGCGCTAGCCTGGATAAAGTTAGCAAGAGTGGAAATACGCCGTTACATATCGCAGCTAAAAAAACCTCTCCCCAAATCATCACCCTCCTGTTAGAAAAGAAGGCTAATTTATCACTTCGTAACAGCAACAGCCTGACGCCATTAATGATCGCTGCACAAGCAGGTAATGAGCCGGCAGTGAAGCTATTATTGATTGCAGGTGCTGACCCAGACAGAAAAAATCAGAATGGTCACTCAGCCATCGACATAGCAAACAAGCAGAAAGTAGTTACTCTATTGAAAGAATACCAGTAGCTTTATTTGAGGGGAAATTACAGTAATTTTTCTTGGCATAGCAAACTCCTTTTGCGTTAAGCCTGTGTTATTTTTAAACTTTTAATTGTAAAATTATCGTTACGCCCCGCTCATTCATCCCTTTAATTCACAGCCAGCTCTTTAATAGAACATTGGACACTAACGCACAAGATCTAAATAACGACCAACGCGTTCACATCAAAATGCGAAAATACTCTATACCTTAAATGAGCCCATTAAACCTTCCAGCTCAGTAGACAAGTGTTCCAGATCGCCAGCAGCAGACATCAAACTCGTCATCGTCGTTGAGCTACTGTCCGCCAGGCTATAGATATTGGATATGCTCTTATTAATATCAGCTGTCACGAGCGATTGCTCTTCAGATGCACTAGCGACCTGAAAATTAAGACTCGTGATAGCTTTCACACCCTCGTTAATACTACTTAATGCTTCGGTTCCCTTTGACGCTTCATCCACACCTTCTTGTGCTTTTGCACTGCAATTGTCCATTGACTTAACCGCAGAGCTTGCACGCCCCTGAAGCGTTTCAATCATAGACTGAATCTCCTCTGTCGACTCCTGGGTGCGCGCAGCCAGCGCTCTCACCTCATCAGCAACAACAGCGAAGCCTCGACCTTGCTCTCCTGCACGAGCCGCCTCAATCGCAGCGTTAAGTGCAAGCAAATTAGTTTGTTCGGCGATACCACGAATAACATCCAGTATTGTCCCAATATTTTCGCTATCCTCTTTAAGCTCAGTAATAACAACGGTTGTCTGCTGCATAGAAGACATTAGTGCATTAATAGTGCTGCGTGTATTGGTAACAATTTGCATGCCACTTTCCGTATCGTTTTCAGCAGACTGGACAGTGTCTGTGGCTTGAACAGCAGACTGGGCTATTTCCCTGGATGATGTTTCCATTTGAGCAATGGCATCGGCAACCTGAGTCAACTCACCTTTCTGTGACTCTACACCTTGTTGCGTTTGTCCACTCAACTGCAACAAGTTATGGGATGCTCTAGAAACCTCAGCCGAGGATTCACCAATACGGGTAAGCAGACCATGAATAGACTCTTGCATTACCCGCATGGCTTCCTGCAGCTGACCAATCTCATCGCCATTGCCTTTAGGAATCGCTTGAGTCAAATCCCCGCTGGCAATATTCGATAGTTGATTAGCGCAATCCTGCAAGGGTAAAAGTTTTTTCCTTAGATAAAACGGTATAACAAGAGCAAAAATGATGACGACCGAACCCGTAACAAGATAGGACGTCAATTTCAATTGCTGTTGAGTAGCGTAGCTTTCAGATATATCGCTTGCGGTAATCAGATGTGAAATCACCGACCCATCGCTTGATTTAATGGCAGTATTGCTTACGCTGTAAGTCATATCTTTTAGCATCATGTAACTTAACGCAGGAGACTGTATTGACAAGCCCGCTACCGACAATGACTCGAGCAAGGCCTGATCAGTGGCATACTCAATGCCATTTTTGCTCAAAACAGC
Organism: Spongiibacteraceae bacterium; assembly: GCA_030618505.1. Lineage (GTDB taxonomy): Bacteria > Pseudomonadota > Gammaproteobacteria > Pseudomonadales > PIVM01 > JAUXDF01. The sequence goes on from JAUXDF010000002.1 coordinate 25,387, forward strand.
TATATCCGCTCCGTCACTTAACTTAAAATCAGTCAAAACACTATCAAGCTCCAAGGCATAGATCCCAACTCCAACGGGCTTTCCTCGGCTATGCAAAGGAAATGCAATCGCTGCTACGAGTTTGCCGTCATAATCACGCGCAATTCCACGTTTTATTTTTCCATCGACGAGCGCGCTTTTTGCCAGTTTAAATGACGTTAAGCCTGAGTAGGAGGAAGGTGCTGAATAAAGCACTGCTCCCCCCAGGTTAACCAGTTGAATTCGATCTAAAATATTTGAACTACTCAATAGATTAAATGTGGTTTTAGCAGCATCAGCAAGGGTGACTTTATCCCCAGATTGTAGCGCTTTACGTGTCACTCGGTCTCTTACCAGAGTTGACGTATTGGCTTCCATGCGCTCAAATTGAGCCGATAGGGTTTTTTCCCATAATACAGACTTCCCCCTACTGACAGCATCTGCAAACCTACCCTCAACTTGTTGCATCAACAAATACTGCGAACCCAGCAAAATACTAACCAGCAACAACGTACTGCCGAGAATAGCGATCGCGATCCGAGTTCGTAGCATCATATCTTTCTCAATTAATTATCATTTATTCAACAGGGTAAGAGGCTGCCTTCCAGGCAGGAAAACCATCGCGATAATAATAGACCTTTGAGAACCCCCAACTAACAGCCTGCGCAGTAGCCTTGGAACTTCTCATACAACTCTCGCCATTACAGTACAATACAAACCTCTCATCTTTTTTGACTTCAGCACTAAGAGAGCTTTCGCTAAAGATCTTCTTTAATTCAATGTGAATGGCATCTGGCACGCGTCCTGCCTCCCAATCCTTATCCTTTCTCACATCCACAAAAGCAACACCCTCATCGAAAAGCGCTTTCGCCTGAGAGGTATCAACCGTCGTGGCTCCCTCTATACTCTTTGGTGACTTTTCATCTCCCGCCCATGCGGCGCAAGCGAACAACAGACCTGCAAATGCCAAAAAAATTCGTGATTCTATTTTCATCTTTTTTACCTTTAAATTCTGATAATAATGATTTTCTTTTACAGTATAGATAACATCCAGGTTTTATGTACTCAATTTGAAGCCTACTATTAACACTGAGTCGCCGGATTGAAGCTTATGGTAATTTAAGCGTAAAACAACCACCGCCGGAGGGAAGATTGCTAATCTCAATCATGCCTTTTAATTCATCTTTCGTGTGCATCGCTGCTATCTGGGCAGCAAAATACAAGCCCAAACTGGTGCTACCACTGTCAAAATCAATGCCTTTTACATAAGCAGAAGGTTCACGGATCATCATCTCCGGGTACCCTCTCCCATTATCCATCACCTTTATTTGTAGATATTCATCATCGATAGCGGCACTGATAACAATGCTGTCTTTGGTATATCTGGCAGCGTTTACCAATATATTATTTAACACCCCGGCAATCAGGTCATCATCAAAATAGCCGGCAAGATTTTCCTCACACTGCACAGTGGTCGTGATATCACGAATATCAAATAAGATACTATTTTGAGCTACTTGCTCCTCAAGGAAATCTCTAACAAATATCTCTTCAATATGAATAGGAAGCTCATCGCGCTGTAGCCTATATATACCGAGCAAGTAAATAAGATCATTTCGAATCCGGGATGCTTCACCCTGCAAAGTACAATATTTCTTTTTATGATTGTCTTCTTCGGCGGGGTATTCACTCATTAAATCCTCAAGGGAGGAGAGCAACATCCCCAGAGAGTTCTTCATATCATGAACAGAAGACGCTAACAGCAGGGAGAAATCATTATTGTTATCATTCATGCTTTTTTATCCGCCCATTTTTCCAGTTGCTGTTTAAGGTTTTCCCGGAGCTTGTAAAACTGACTATCCTCTTCTAAATATTCCAATTTAATCAGTATGCGCTTACAGCGGGAAAGATAAATGCTGTCAGTGCCTGTTTTAACCATCTCTCTAACCAGGGCCATCGCCAGATTTAAATTCAGTGCCACATGATTAGGGAAGATTCGCAAGGCTTTGTTAAAGAAATCGACAGCGCCTTTGAAGTCCTTGGCATCAAACAAGGCCTTTCCTTCGTGGTTAAACTCAAGCATTTTGGCTTTACCGGCCTGACTGACCGGCTCATCAAGGCAGTTATCAATGGCGTTGGTAACTGCCTCATCATCACGGTATTTTTCCGCCAGATTGGTAAGTACTTCCTTGGCCTTTTCGCTTTCACCATTGGCATGAAGCGCTCTGGCACGACTTAATATCACCTCGGGAGGCAACTCCTCTAAAGCTTCCATTTTTGATAAAGATTCTTCTGCCGATTTTAAAAACTCCTCCGCCTTATCCTCTTTTCCGGCAGCTTTCGCGGTCTCAAATTGCATATACTTGGTTCTGACCTGAACCCCTGCATCCCCGCAAAATCGTTTGCTCACTCGCTTCAACGTAGTGTTCGCATCCTCATAACGCCTTTTATCAAAGCCTGAACCACTATCTACCACCTTATTCAAACAACTGACATAGTTAAAATAATTGCTCGGCTCTTCATGGCAGGAATGCAGGCCAATTTTGACGACTTTTTTATGCGCTTTCTCCGCTCTCTCCAGATCATCATTAGTTTCACAGACTGCAGCCAATTTTATTTGTCGCAATATGGCTTCCGGTGAAAGCTCTGCGGCCTCTTCAAGAATCGCCTGAGCCTCGAAGGTATTACCCTTTTCATTCAAGACCTCTGCCAAACAATCATGCACCTCAAGACAAGGACTGCGTTGCTGCAGCAAACTTCGAAAAACCTCTTCAGATTTATCCAGCATACCGACACCCATCAGCGCCTTTCCCAAACCGATCATCGCCCAGACCATCTGGCGTTCTTTCAAGGCATCCTGATAGAGAGCTATCGCCTCTTTATATTGCTTGGTACGCAACATAAAGTTACCCAGCATCTTTGTACATAAAGTGCGGTATTTATCATTCAGAGCTATTTTATCTTCACATAATTCGATAGCTAGCTCGTACTGCTCATTGTCTGCAGCCTCATTAATCGCACTCAACTCGTTCCTGGCAATAAGCAGTGCATCAAGACGTTTTTGCAGATAAGGCGGTGAAAATGGTTTGGCGATATAGGCATCAGGCTGATTTTCTATGGCACTGTAAACCTTGTCACGAGTGGTTTCAGCGGTAATCATCAAGTACAGACTGGAGTGTTTGATCAGGTTTCGAAATCGCATTTCCTCCAACAACTGCTGTCCGTTCTTTTTCTCCCCCAGATTAAAATCAGCCAGAATAATGTCATATCTGTGCTTCATGCACATCTCCATCGCCTCTTCACATTTGCTGGCGGTATCCACATGCTCGGAGCCAAATTTAGCCAACAAGCGTTTTATCGACGCACGGATATCAGGATAATCATCGACCACCAAACATTTTTTGTTTTTATAGAGTCGAACAATATCGATCTGCAGCATAATGTATGAGCCAAAGCTGTTAAATAAAATACGGGTTATAAATGAGTCTAGATCAGCCTGCCACGCTTTGCAGGCTTAAGAGCATGAAAATCCACAGTTTTCGTGGAGTCCGCCACAGATATACCTCTATTTTGTCCAGAAAAGCCGTTATAATCTTTTAACCTTAAGCCTTAAAATATTATTCATTTCGCGAAGCAGTACAAATTATGTTCATTCGTTATAGCTTGAGCGCAATCACTCCCCTGCTGCTTTTGCTGGGTCTGACCGTTTTTGCCATCAATGGCGAGGCGGCTTCGCCTCCCCCCTTCAATAACTGGCAAACTATCGAAACCGATCACTTTCGTATTAATTATGAAAAACCACATGCCAGGCAGGCACAACATCTGGCGGATATCGCCGAATCGGTCTATCCGAAAATCACCCAATACCTGGACTGGCAACCCAAGCGCAAGACGCAGGTAAACCTGTTTGACTTTACCGATGCTACCCACGGTTGGGCAAATATTCTCCCCTACCCACTCACCGGGATATTTATGACCCCACCGGATGAGGGAGAACTACTTGGCAATGACGATTGGCTACAGCTGCTATTTACCCACGAATTTCTTCATATCGTCCATCTCGACAAAGTACGCACAACACCGGCCAGCCTGCAAAATATTTTCGGGCGCCACCGCTGGCTGTTTCCAAATCGTTTTCAGCCCGCCTGGGTCAGTGAGGGTCTGGCGACCTATACTGAATCTCACTTCAGTCTGGTGAATGGCGGACGAGCACTAAGCCCCTATTATGAAATGTTGATGCGCCTGGAAGTCGCCCAGGGTTTAAAGCCCATCGAGGAAATCAACACTAATGGCAACTTCTGGCCGCTGAACCATAGCTATCTCTACGGCAGCTATTTTTTCGTGTTTTTGGAAGAGGAGTACGGCGACAAGGTTATTAGCCGCTATGTAAATGACTATAGCGACAACCTGGTTCCCTATCGAATTGTCAGCAATCCGCTAAAGACCACCGGGCTGAAACTGCCACAACTCTGGCAGCGCTTTGAGCAGTGGTTGCACCAACGCTTTGATCCACAGATTGCACAGATACGCGAACAGGGAGAAGTGGGCGGAGAAGCATTAACCAATAGCGGTTTTTTCTCAGCTAACCCCGTGCAAAACAATCTCGGTGAACTCTATTTTGTTGAAAACGATGCGGGCAGCCATGCCTATTTAGCCCAGCTCATTTCAGGCAAAAAGAAAGAAGAACAAACAAAACGCTATCGTCGACTGACAAAGGTGCAACCCGGTGCCCGAATCGACAGTCACCCCACCGAAGGCATTATCATCGCCCAGCCTGAGATATGCGACCATAATCGCAGTTACTACGACCTGTTTCTACTTCCTCGAGACGAAGGCAAACCTCGGCGCCTGACCAAATGCTCCCGTTACCGGCTCGCCAGCTGGCACCCCAATGGCAAACAACTGGCCGCAGTGCATGTTAATCAGGGTATCGTGCGTATTGACCTGTTATCGTCTGATGCTGTTCCTCTTGATACGCTGTATCGAGGCGGGACGAACGAAGCCATTAACGCCATCGACTGGTCTCCGGACGGACAGCGGTTATTGGTCAGTCGAAAAATCAATCAGCAGTGGGATCTGTATTATCTGGATGTCACGAGTCACCAATGGCAACAGATTACCGATGACAAGGTAACCCAGTTAAATGGCCGCTTCAGCGATGATGGACAACATATTGTTTACAGCAGCGACAAGGATGACCAATTTCGAATAAAGTTACTTGATACCGAAAGCGGCACTGTCAGCACCCTCAGCAATCGACTTGGTGCATCGTTACACCCATCCGGTTATGGCGAGAAAGGTGTGCTGGCTTATACCGCAATCGACAGCGAGGGGCAGGACATTTACCAACTTGGCTTAAACGAGACACAGATAGAAAAATTCATATTACCCACTCCCCAAACTGTCGCGACAACAGACAGCAGCAGCCCCGAAAACGCTACTACTGTCGAGTATCAAAGCACGCGTTACAACCCCCTGCGCAGTATTGCGCCAACGTCTTGGGAGCCCGTCTGGCGAACCGATGATGGCGACAGCACCGCGTTGGGCATCAGCGTATCGGGACAAGATGCGGTTGGGCTGCATTTTTACAATGCTCAGCTATTGTATGAAACCGATGTAAAAGAATACTTCGGCACCATCAACTATATTTTTGACCAACGCCTTTTCCTCAGTTTCGACAAGGAGTTTGATGTTGAAGTGGTTGTTGATGGTAAAACCAGCATCTACGAAACCAATACCGAATACCAGATGGCCTATACCTTTCCCTTTGACACACTGGATGAGCGCTGGCATATCTCCCCCGCCTACAGTTTCGAGCGCGTTAAATACAAATCAAGGGACAGCTCCCTACAAGCGGCAAGAGAAAACGTCCTCGGCATACATTTTTCATACAGCAACGTGCAACAGTACATACTCTCACACGGCCCCGCCGAGGGAAGATCCATTGAGTTTATTGTCGAGAGTTATGACTGGCTTAACAACGATTTTACCGGCGAGGTATACACCCTCGACTGGCATGAATATATCCCCGCTTTTGGCACAACTTTAGCGCTACGCTTTATGCAAGGCTGGGGAACAGAAAATCCAACGAAATTTGAGCTCGGTGGTGTATTTTCCGAATACGAATTTGATATACCGCGTATTAATCAACGCAGTTATTCGCTTCGAGGCTATAGCACCAACGCCACTTACCTGCGAGGCCGACGTGCCCGCCTGGGCAGTGCAGAGTGGCGAATACCAATTAATCAAAAATATTACTCTTATATGGTACCGCCTATAGGTTTTGGCAAAATGTCTACCATTCTTTTTGCTGAAAGCGGCGCTGCCTGGGATAAGGGCGGATCGCCAGATAGCTACTATTCATCCGCCGGCGCCGAATTTATCGCAGAAATTATTCTTGGTTATAACCTGGTGCTGGATACTCGCCTGGGCTATGCCCATGGTTTTGATGAGATTGGTGAAGACCGTTATTATGTGCGTATTGGCAGGGCATTTTAACAGTGGGCACTTGTAGCAGCCCAGCGCTGCAATATCAGCATGCCCCCCAACAATCACCCTCATAGCATCATTTTACTAACACAAAAAAACGTCAGAAAACTGATATCAATCAAGGTAGACAGCCAAACAATTAACCACAAAGAAGTGAACATGAACTATGATTAAGGACTTCCCTTCAAATTAATTATTCTGCAAACGAGAAGAAAAGCCAAAAGTGAAGCAAGCACTCACAGCATTTCTGAAAACGCTATTAAATAGCGCACGCGACCTGCTTCCAATCGTTGCTGTCGTGCTCTTTTTTCAATTTGTGGTACTCCAGCAACCACTGCCCAACATGGCAGGGCTGATCATCGGTATGGCCTTCGTGGTACTGGGTTTAACCTTTTTTATCTACGGCTTGGAAATGGGTCTATTCCCCATCGGCGAATCAATGGCTCATGCTTTTGCCCGTAAAGGCAGTATATTCTGGTTGCTAACGTTTGCTTTCGCCCTTGGTTTTGGCACCACTATCGCAGAACCTGCACTTATTGCGGTGGCGAAAGAAGCCGCCACCATCGCCGCAGAAGGCAATATGATAGTGAACACCGAAGAGGCAAGATCAAGCTACGCCTCCGGGTTGCGTTTAACCGTGGCTTTTTCGGTTGGCCTTGCTATTGTTATTGGCGTACTGAGAATATTGAAGGGCTGGCCAATTCAGTACCTTATTGTTGGCGGTTATATTCTTGTGGTTTTAATGACCACCATTGCGCCGAAAGAAATTATTGGTATAGCCTATGATTCCGGCGGCGTCACTACTTCCACCATTACCGTACCGCTGGTAACGGCACTCGGGGTAGGCCTCGCATCCTCCATTAAAGGGCGAAACCCAATGATCGACGGCTTTGGCTTAATTGCCTTTGCCTCATTAACACCGATGATCTTTGTGATGGCTTACGGGATGTTAATATGATCGAGCTCCTCAAAGAATTTTTCATGATGTTCCTGTCCACGATTGTGGATGTGCTTCCCATCATCACCATTATTTTTGCCTTCCAGCTTTTTGTTATCCGCCGCCCCGTTCCCAATATCAAAAAGGTCTGCTTTGGTTTTATCTACGTTTTGATCGGCTTGTCACTTTTTCTGCTGGGACTTGAGAAGGCTCTATTTCCACTTGGCCGGACAATGGCCGAGCAGCTCACCGCAGCTAACTTTATCACCGAAAGCGGAGATCTTACACTCGTCAGCTGGAAGGATTATTACTGGGTATATCTATTTGCATTTATGATCGGCTTTAGCACTACTATCGCAGAACCATCACTAATGGCCGTCGCTATTAAGGCCAATGAAGTATCGGGTGGTGCAATTGGTATCTGGGGTTTGCGGATAGCCGTTGCCTTCGGTGTGGCCTTTGGCATTTCGCTGGGGAGCTATCGCATTGTGGTGGGTCATCCGATCCACTACTACATTATCGCTGGCTATATTGTCGTTGTAATACAAACTTTTTTTGCTCCCAAGCTGATCATCCCCCTGGCCTACGACTCAGGCGGCGTCACCACCTCAACAGTAACAGTTCCACTGGTTGCAGCTCTGGGTTTGGGCTTATCAGAGACAGTACCGGGAAGAAGCCCTTTGATTGACGGTTTTGGCCTAATCGCCTTTGCCAGCTTGTTCCCGATCATATCCGTGATGTTTTACGCACAGCTCGCTGAAGCACGATCACGGCTGGAATTTTTTAAAAACAGAAACAACGAAAACAAAAAAGCTTAGGAGATCCCTTATGCATTTTAAAATGATTATTGTCTTTGTCGAAGATGACAAGACCGATGCCGTGGTGAAAGCAGCGCGCCATGCTGGGGCAACTGGTTCAACAATCATCAACAATGCCAGAGGCGAAGGACTGAAAAAAAATAAAACGTTTTTTGGTCTATCACTGGAAACCCAGAGAGACGTTTTACTTTTTTTGGTAGAAGAACATCTTAGCCGACATATACTCGAGGAAATCGGCAAAGCAGGACATTTTGATGACAGCCCTGGCACAGGCATCGCTGTTCAAATTGATGTTGAGGATGCCATCGGGGTAAAACACCAGATTGAGAAACTAGCCGATATCGTGGAGAAAGAGCTATGAGTGAAAAAACACTGATTCGCACACGCGAGATAATGACCAAGCAACATATCGAACTTGATGGTTTGATGACCGTAGCAGATGCCATTAAGGAAATGGCCGCCGCCAAGGCCAATGTGCTGATTGTTAAAAAACGTGATCAAGATGATGAATACGGTATCGTTCAGTTATCGGATATTGCCAAAAAAGTATTGGCAAAAGATCGCTCTGCCGATCGGGTAAATATCTATGAGATCATGACAAAGCCGGTTATCAGCGTCTCTCCTGATATGGATGTTCGTTACTGCTCACGACTTTTTGAACAGTTTGGTTTATCCAGCGTACCGGTCATTGAGCAAGGCGAGATTATTGGAATGGTGGGATACACTGAGCTGGTTCTGCAGGGGCTGCTAAAATTGCAAGAATAGGAGGATTAGCATTTGATTCCAGCCAAGTAGGGTGCGCCCCGCGCACCACTTGCCTGGCTTCCACACAGAAGCACGGAAACATTCTGCCAAACAGTGCTTTTACTCACGCAACTATTTCCCCTGCCCCGCTATATTTTTCTCCAGCTGATCTTCACGTGATGGTTTCATGCCGATGGTACGCCCTTCCATCAAGGCGGCACTGTGCGCCACACCACTTTGTAGCTTATACATAGTCCAAACCATACCCACACGATTGGCTGATCCACAGTGAATCAACATAGGATAATTATCTTCATTTTCTACCAGGGTTTTGAACTGAGTGAACACTTCAGCGGTAGGCCAGCTCTTGCCAACCGGAATATTGTGATAGGAAAGCTCCGCTTTTTTGGCCAGCTCAGCCTCATCCGACGTCCCCTCTGAGACGGTTCTCAAATCTACAATGGTTTTAAAACCATGGGACTTCAATTCTTCAAGTGCTCCCGGGGCGAGTTTCCCGGAAGTTGCCACATAGGGCGTGTGACGATGATAGTTATAAACCTTATCACTAACCACATCACCAAAAGGCACTTGAGAAGCCGCCATCGAGGCCTGAGCCATTAAAATAGAAACAATAAAAACACTGAGTTTTACAGCGAAAGTGCGCATAGTCTTTGTCCTGTTAGTACATGGGGTTAGCCTAAGTATATTAGCATAAGCTTAAATAGCAATGCTTATATTAGCCCACCCTAATACTATGCCTTCTGCTCATTTCAACACTGCACGATTTTTTCCACAGACTCACAAATCAGGGTTTTAGGCAAAAAGTTGCTCTTCCCACAAAACATAGGGTTCCGTGCGACTCTTGGATACGTACATCGCCTTATCAGCCTTTTCCTGCAAGCTTTGCAGATCACAGCCATGATCAGGGTAGATTGCCGCACCGATACTGGCTTTTAACTCTACTGTTGCCTGTTGTAGTAACATGGGTTTTTCGATTTTTTTGAATAGTTTTTTTGCTACTGCCCCCACTTGTTCTTCACTGTCGATATTATCCAGAATAATCACAAACTCATCTCCGCCGATGCGAGCAATCATATCTGTTTGTCGAACACTCAACCTCAGTCGGGTAGCAATGTTAAGTAGCAACAAATCACCTGCCCTGTGACCATAGGTATCATTGATGCCCTTAAAACCATTTAAGTCAATCATCAACAAACCAAAACGCTGCTCATAACGGCGAGCACGCTTACTGGCAATATCCAGGTGATGATAAAAGTTTCGTCGATTAGGTAGTTTGGTCAGGGGGTCATGGCTGGCAAGAAATTCCAACAGCTCATTTTTTTTCGACAACACTTTGCGCAAGGAGCGGTTTAACGCTGCATAGATGGTAACAACCGAAGAGATGACGACACCAACAGCCAAAAGAATAATAATCCAGGCAGTCGAAAAATTTTCGTTTATTATAATTTGCTCGAATTGATACCCGGTTTTCACCAGATAAAATAATACCAATAAAGACATTATCATCATAACTGTCCAGACAACACTTAACCTGGTGCCACCTAGCATCGCTGCAATCAAAGGCAATAAAAACAATGCAGGCAAGGTTGGCGCCAGTGCGCCACCAAAATAAAAGCTGGAAAAGAAAAATACGGCCCAGATAACCGTTAATAATATATTAGCGGCAATTAGGCTTTGTCCGGTTATCCTAAGCACAGCCAAGCTCAACGAAATACCACTCATTAACAAGATAATCAGAATATTTGCTATCTTGGCGCCAGCAGAAGTTATAGATATCAAATAGGGGATTAGTATGCCAATAGTAATAACTATAAATAGAATAGCAAAATTAATATTGACCAGAATTCGGTCACGATAAAGCGCCTCCCCGTCAAGCGCTTGAACTTGGGGGATAAATAGATCCAGGATGAAAAGCCAGATCTCTTTAAAGCGATCTATTAATTGAAGCACACTATTTAACTTATCTATATTATTGTCGTTTCACACCCTCAAGCCCACATTCCTATGCAGCCTGATAGAAAATAGTACACCTTTATTGAAGGTTCTGCACTTTTTCGTTATTTCGAGCAATCAATAAATCAGGCGCCAGTAAAGAACTCCGACATTTATCCATGATATAATCAACAGACTAGCTCGATACCTTCACTTACTGACTTCAAACCACCTTCTTTTAATTAATCAAACCTTCAACGCCATATTTACTCTTATTGCTATGACAAACGAATTTATCCCCGGACAACGCTGGATTAGCCTTACCGAACATCACCTTGGTCTTGGTATTATTGTTGAACTCTCAGGCAGGCAAGTCACCATCAGCTTTCCTGCGGCAGATGAGCGCCGAACCTATGCCATTGATAATGCACCGCTAAACCGGGTACGTTTTCATATTGGCGATAGCGTTAGCAACCTTGATGGTGAGGCGCTTACGGTAACAGGCATACATGAAGATGATGGCCTGCTGGTCTATGCCTGCCTCAACAAAGACTCTCATCAGGTGGTACTGGATGAGCTGGAGCTAGACAGTTTTATCCAGTTCTCGACACCACTGGATCGTTTATTATCGGGACAAATTGATCGCGGCTCGGCGCTGCAGTTAAGGGTGGAAACTCTCGAGCACCTGCGGGAACTCGATCAGTCCGAGGTATCGGGACTGTTAGGGGCCAGAACCTCACTACTCCCCCACCAAATTTATATCGCCCACGAAGTCGGTCGCCGTCATGCCCCGCGAGTATTGCTGGCTGATGAAGTGGGGCTGGGTAAAACGATTGAAGCGGGTTTGATTATTCATCAACAACTTTACACCAGCCAGGCACAACGGGTTTTAATACTGGTGCCCGACTCCCTGGTACACCAGTGGTTTATCGAGATGTTGCGCCGCTTTAATCTCCATTTTTCGATTTTTGATGATGAGCGCATTGCTACCACAGAGATGGGAGTAAACCCCTTTGAGACCGAACAGCTGATTCTTTGTCCTCTCTCCTTGCTCAGTGACAACCCTCATATTGCATCGGCTGCCAGTGCAGCACAGTGGGACTTGCTGGTCGTTGATGAGGCCCATCACCTTGAGTGGTCGTCCACACAACCCAGCGCGGCTTATAGCTGTGTTGAGGCGCTAAGCGCCAAAAGCAAAAGTGTCCTGCTGCTGACCGCCACCCCGGAACAGGTCGGCATTGAAAGCCATTTTGCTCGCCTGCGCCTACTCGACCCGGATCGCTTTTTCGACCTCGAGGCATTTAAACAACAAGAGAGCAGCTACCAGCCATTAAACGAGCTGCTCGAACAACTACTGGCCTGCGAGCCAGCGACGATTACTTCAAACACAACACTTATGGATGCACTTGGCGGGTACATTGACACCACTCAGCTCGATGATATTTTGCAAAACAAGCCAAACCCCGTTGAGAATATAACCGCCCAACTGCTCGACCGTCACGGCACCAGTCGTGTGTTGTTTCGCAATACCCGCGCCGCTATTCCCAACTTTCCCGTCAGAGCTGCCCATCAATACCCCCTGGAGCAGCCCGCACAATACGCGCATTTAAGTGGCGAGCAACAATTAACACCCGAGCATTTTTACCAGGACGACGACTGGGTATTATTTGACCCTCGAGTAAACTGGCTAACTGAGCAATTGAAATTGCTACGCCCGGAAAAAGTACTCGTCATCTGCGCCAATGCACAAAGCGCCATCACCCTTGAACAGCACCTGCGGCTAAAATCCGGCTTTCGCAGCGCTGTTTTCCATGAAAACACGACGCTGATAGAACGTGACCGAGCCGCCGCCTACTTTGCCGATGAAGACGAAGGTGCGCAGGTACTTATCTGCTCGGAGATTGGCAGCGAAGGGCGTAACTTTCAATTTTCCCATCATCTGGTGTTATTTGATCTGCCCCTTAACCCTGATCTGGTCGAACAACGTATCGGCCGCCTCGATCGTATTGGGCAACGCAACACAATTAATATTCATGTGCCCTTTATTCAAGGCAGCGCCCAGGAAGTATTGTTCCGCTGGTATCACCAGGGATTAAATTTACTGGAAAAAAGCTGCGGGTCTGGAACGGTAATCTACGAAAATTTTGCCGATGAGCTGAACAAACAAATTAAAAAACCCGATGCCAAGCTCGATCAGCTAATTGATAAAACCGCGTTATTCGCCGAGCAAACACACGAACAACTACAACAGGGCCGCGACAAACTACTGGAATTAAATTCCTGCAGAAGTGATATCGCTGAAGATATCATTTACCA
>JAUXDF010000381.1 GCA_030618505.1 Spongiibacteraceae bacterium
TCGATAATTAAGTCCGGTCATGGCCAACACCAATCTAGCTCCTAGGCCTTTTCAAGGCCTTTAAGTCGCAAGATTGGTGTTGGCCATGACCTCTTTGTCTAATTTCTGGATGGGCACTAATTAAGCGTTAATAGTAACCTCATATCAGATTCTCCTCCAGCCATCTTTTTGAGGCGAATTACTGCAAAGGAGCAGCGTAATGAAAGTCATTGTTGATTTGTGTCTTGTCCCGCTAGGTGTGGGTGTCTCGTTATCGCCTTATATCGCTGAATGTCAGAACATTTTGAATAGTGCTGGTTTGACGACCCAGTTGCATGCCTATGGGACTAATATCGAAGGAGAGTGGGACGAGGTTTTTGCCGCACTAAAAGTCTGCCATGAGCGGGTTCATGAAATGGGTGCGCCGCGTATTACTACCACCGTCAAAATGGGTACTCGCACCGATCGCGCGCAGTCGATGGATGATAAAATTGCCAGTGTTCAGGAAAAGATGCTGTAGCCCTATGATTGAAATTCCCTACCAACAATTATCCGAAGATGCTCTGAATGGGCTGATTGAAGAATTTATTAACCGTGAGGGCACGGATTACGGAGAGCATGAATGCTCTCTGGAAGCCAAGGTGTCACAATTACTCAGACAATTAAAACAGGGTGATATTGTTATCGCCTACGATGAAGAAAGTGAGAGCTGTACGATTGTCCAAAAAACACCTTGATTCCTCAGCGGAGTTTATATCAATTCCCCCACTTGATTTTCAGACAATATCAGCGACAATAGCCGCATATTCCCTGCGTGTTTAAGGTGCAGAAAATCCTCTCGAAAAATATCTGTCGAAAAAAGGTGTATTCTCTTTAGATGATAAAAGAAGATCTTATTCTTGATGCCAGTGGCTTGTTTTGCCCTGAGCCGGTGATGATGCTGCACAGCAAAATAGCCGAGCTTACTGTGGGGCAGGTCTTAAAGGTAGTTGCAACTGATCCGTCAACGGAGCGGGATATCCCCAAGTTCTGTGTTTTTCTCGGACATGAGCTACTCTCCCATAAGGAAGAGCAAGGCGCTTATTATTACTTGATCCGCAAAGGCTAGAGTATAGCTGCCTCTCTTGTTAGTGATCCATTAGTATTGCCACTGCCGCCAGCGCGGCCGGGTCTTCAGACTTAATCTGGTTGGCAATATGGTGCTGAAAGAAATATCGGAATTGTTTGGATGAGTCGGCACAGTAGAGACAATCATCACCGGGTAATACCGGTGTACTGGTTATCTGATCCTGGTCGATTAACATCGCGCTGATCTGGCCGTTTTGATACAGGCGCCAGCTTAATACCTCGGTCAGTGTCAGGCTGGTAAAGTCATCGCTGGTCAGCATCGCGTGGGTGCCAATAGTGTCGGCAATTTCCTGTACGACCAGCTTATCGTCTTCTTTATCTTCGTTTTTATGTTCGCGCTCACTTTCGAAATATTCAGCCGCCGTTTCCAGTTCAATTACTTTGTGCGCAGGAGGCTCTTCAAAAATTTCATCGGCCTTGGGGTCATAGTAGCCTTCCCAGTGGCCATTAAGCGGGTCTTGAAGCTGAGTGCAGGGTGAGAGTTTATTCAACCACGGAACCATGGCAACCACTTCGCCATTATCTCGAAGTGCCCAGCAGAGTATGTTCATGCTGTAGAGACGATCAGGATTTGCGTTGTTGGAGTAGAGTATGCACAAGCCATCATTTTCAGGCGACAAGCGAACAATCCTCTCCTTGTCTATGGAGGCAAGTGGTCGGCCGCTGAAAAAATCAACAACATTACCTGGTGTATGTTCGGATGTCGTAATGGTCATAATACAACCCCCCTAATGAGCGTAGTTACAATAAGGCACCCTAGGAGTCTGGCGTACCACGACCACGCTCTACGAGCTGGAACCGACCGACTGTACTTGATTTAGTCGTACCCGGTTCAGCATTACTCAATTTGACATAGTTAGTGCCCATCCAGAAATTAGACAAAGAGATCCTGGTCAGGAGCGGACTTAATTTTCGAAAACTTCCGGTTTCTGGTTAGGCACTAGTTAAGTATAGTTAGTTCGTTCAAATAAAGTACAAGTTGGTGCTGAGGACTTGGGGCGTCAGCTCGATTTCGATACAGAGCAAGAGCTTGTGATTGCTTGGTCAAAAAACCTTCATAGTGCGGTTACCCACTGTTTTTAGACGTAAAAACTTGTAGTTAAGGGTAAAACTACATACAGCAGCGAGTAATAAATAAGCTTATAATATATGCAAATTCCATCTATTAAATTTTGAATTCAATGCTGAAAATCGTCGCTGATGAAAACATTCCGGCCCTTGAGCGCTATTTCGCGAGCTTCGCTGATCTTGAAACCTGCTCGGGTAGGGCGATTAGCCCTGAGTTAGTCGCGGATGCAGAGGTGTTGCTGGTTCGCTCGGTCACCAAGGTGGATAGAGCCTTGCTTGAGGGTAGTGCCGTCAAATTTGTGGGTTCGGCAACGATTGGTGTCGATCATATTGATACGGCTTATTTGGCGCAGCAGAATATTCAATTTGCCCACGCACCTGGTAGCAATGCCCAGTCAGTAGTGGAGTACGTTTGTAGTGCTATCTGCGCTTTACGGGGAAAACTCGGTGGTGTGTTTAATAAGCGGGTTGCCATTATTGGCTGTGGTAATGTTGGCTCACGCTTGGCGCTGTTGTTAAAAGGCCTTGGTTGTGAGGTGCTTGCTCATGATCCGTTTATTGAGAGCCTGGAAGGTCTTGCGCTGGTTTCTCTGGAGGAGGCGCTGGCTGCAGATATTATCTCCTTACATACGCCTTTAACCATTAACGGGCCATATCCAAGCTACCATCTTTTGGATGAAGAGCGCCTGTCTTTACTCAAACCCGGTGCTTTGCTGATTAATACCGGTCGTGGTGCAGTCATCGATAATGCCGCGTTATTGGCGCAGCTGCAGGCAGGCAGTGATTTGTCACTGGTGTTGGATGTCTGGGAGCATGAGCCTCAGATATCGCTTGAGCTGATGAAGCGGGTGAATATTGCTACCCCGCATATTGCAGGTTATAGCCTGGACGGAAAGCTGGCGGGAATAGAAATGCTTTATCAGGCATTGTGCCGTTGCTTCCAGCTGGAATGTACAGTGATTGCCGAGCCAATTGATGTTCAAAATACACTGTCTGTTGATATCCCCGCCAGTGTTGATCCCGGTGAGCTATTTTCCCGGATGATTCATCAGGTTTACGATGTACGTCTTGATGACCAGCGAATGAGAAAAAACATTGTGGCTGAAAGTATTGATGATCAAACCGTAGCACGGCAGTTTGACCTGCTTCGAAAAAATTATCCGGTTCGTCGTGAGTGGGCTAACTACATTATTCAGCCTGATACCAAGCGTGATTTATCAAGCTTGCCTCTGGCTTTATTAAGTTTGTTTAAAGCGGTTTAAAGGTTTTTTCAGCTACTGATGCCAGCCTGCTTAAGCCTGAGTTTAATGAGCGCCTTTTCAATATCGTCACAGGTATTTTGTATCATCTGTTGGGTGATTTGCACTTCCTGGCCATCTCTGTCGATAAATGCGGCGCTATGCCAGTGGTCC
>JAUXDF010000232.1 GCA_030618505.1 Spongiibacteraceae bacterium
AACTCCAGGAGCGTGTTGCCAAGCTTGCTGGCGGCGTTGCCGTTATCAAGGTCGGTGCTGCAACCGAAATGGAAATGAAAGAGAAGAAAGCCCGCGTTGAAGATGCTCTACATGCAACCCGTGCTGCGGTTGAAGAGGGTGTGGTACCCGGTGGTGGTGTTGCCCTGATTCGTGCTATTGCATCGCTTACAGATATGAAAGGTAGCAACGAAGATCAAAATCATGGCATCAGTGCTGCACTGCGTGCAATGGAAGGTCCTTTGCGCCAAATCGTAGCCAACGCGGGAGATGAAGCTTCTGTAGTGTTGGACAAAATCAAGCAGGGTGAAGGTAACTACGGTTACAACGCTGCTAACGGTGAGTATGGCGATATGATCGAGATGGGTATTCTTGATCCAGCCAAAGTTGTGCGTACTGCACTGCAAGCCGCGGGTTCAGTAGCTGGTCTGATGATCACTACCGAAGTCATGGTTGCTGAGAAGCCTTCTGAGGGCGGCGCTGCTGGCGGCGGCATGCCTGATATGGGCGGCATGGGCGGTATGGGTGGAATGGGCGGTATGATGTAGCGCTTAGCTTTTCCTTTCTGGAGGTGGTGTTCGAGTATTAGCTCTCGGGCGCTGCTCCAGTCCCTCCAAAATAAACCCGTCTATATGGCGGGTTTTTTTTGGGGCGTATTTTTTGAAGGATCGGGTAACTACTCTATACTTAACAGCTATATACGAAAATCTTGGACTCTGCTTGGATGCCGGCCAAATACTTGATCGTGAGGTGTGGACGAACCGATAAAACATTACATGTTTTCGGGCTGTTGGTTTTCGCCTGCCTTTTCCTTTTCTGTCAGTCTGCCTTTAGCAATTCCCACCCGCATGAAGAGCGCCTTGCTCGGTTAAAAGCGGCTTATATTTACAATATTCTTAAATTCACCTTATGGCCCGAAGGCGGTTTGTCTACAGGGGGGGCCATTCAGACTTGTATCGTCGGCAATGACCTGGTGGCTGGAAATTTGGTTACAGGTTTTAAGGGGCACCGGGCGCAAGGCCGTCAAATTGTCGTAAGAAAAATTGATAGCAGTATATTTCAAGATGATCAGCATGATGTCTTGGCTCAGCTGGGGCATTGCCATTTGATTTATCTCAGTAAACCTGTCGTCCAGCACAATAAGCAGGTCATTGCTTTAATGAAGGGAAAGCAAGCTTTATTGGTGAGTACATCGGAGCAGTTTGTCTACCAAGGTGGAATGGTGAGTATTGTGTTTGATAAAGAGTTGGGCCAAATTAGGTTTGTGATTAATTTGGACTCGGTGACGTCCAGTGGTCTTGCGATTAGTTCAAAGCTGCTCAAGTTTGCAAAGATCATTGAGAGTGTGTCGGTGCAGGCCCGCTAATTTGAAAGATGAAAGTGGTGTAGGGCGGCTTTGGCCTGCCATGTCGAAACTGAGCAGAGAATGTATAAAAGTGGATTTGAAAAATAAACGCTACAGAGCCACCTTATAAAAAGAGGTAAAAGGAATTAATGCAAACAAAGCGTACGGTTGGCTATAAACTAAACTTGCTGATTATTGTTTCGGTATGCATTGCTATTGTTATTGTAACTGTCTTTGGCGGCGTTAGTGCGTATATTAGCGAGCGCCAGGGAGCAGTAGAGCTGCTGTCCAGTCATGCGCGAGTAATAGGTACCAACAATACTGCCGCTTTGGCTTTTGAAGATCAAAAGTCTGCCGGTGAATCCCTTGCTTCATTGGCGGTTATTGACGGCATGCAGTTGGCGGTGATTTATGCGCTAGATGGTCATGCGTTTGCGCATTATCGCGAGGGCAAGAACATGCCGCCAGAGCAGGTGGGGGATATGCATGATGGGCACAAGTTTGCAGCTGACTCCCTGCATCTTTATCAGGAAATTTATCTTGAAGGTGAGAAGCTGGGGGTCATCTATCTTCGTTATGATCTAGGGCTGGTTTATCGTCATATCACCGAGGCGCTTTATCTTAATGCTTTTGCCGGTGTGCTGGCGATTATCTTTTCGATACTGCTGGCGACCCGCTTTCAAAAAGTTATTACCGCACCGATTAATGAATTAATCAGTGTTGCCCGTAGGGTGTCGAGCGAAGGTAACTACACGGTGAGGGTTAACAAATACAGTGATGATGAGCTGGGAGAGCTATCGGATGTTTTTAATGAAATGTTACTGCAGGTGCAAGTGCGTGATGCCGCGCTGGAGCGCTCCCATACCGAATTGGAAAAGAGAGTTGAAGACCGTACCTATGAGTTAAAAATAGCTAAGGAATTGGCCGAGCAGGCAACGCACAGTAAATCAGAATTCCTCGCTGCAATGAGTCATGAGATTCGCACCCCTATGAATGGTGTTATCGGCATGGCCTCATTATTATCCGAGACGCAATTAAACGCGGAGCAATTGGAATATACCAAAGCGGTACAGGGCTCGGCAGAATCGTTGTTGACAATTATTAACGATATTCTGGATTTTTCAAAAATTGAAGCGGGCAAAATGGACCTGGAGCTGATCTCATTTGACCTCAGGGACTGCATCGATGAGTTAATTGATCTGGTGAAGTTTCGCGCAGCAGAGAAAAAAGTGTATTTGCAGGCTCGCATTGCACCGGGTATCCCATTTTCTGTCATTGGTGATCCGGGACGGATTCGCCAAATACTGCTAAATTTTCTTACCAATGCGATTAAATTCACCTCCGTTGGTGGCGTTTTGTTAAATGTAGAAAGTGAGCGCCAGGGGGATGATAGCGTCAATTTACGTTTTATCGTCCAGGATAGCGGTATTGGTATTCCAACAGAAAAAATTGCTTATGTGTTTGAAGAGTTTACCCAGGCTGACTCCTCCACTACCCGGCGTTATGGCGGTACGGGGCTGGGTTTGAGTATCTGCAAGCGTTTATCGCGTTTGATGGGCGGTGAGGTATATGCAAGCAGTGAAGAAGGCAATGGTGCAGCTTTCGGGTTTAGCCTTACACTGCCGGTTAGTCGAGAGGAGCAGATAGCGATTGATCAGCAGTTGCATCTTGAGAGGGTTGGCTCATTGCAAGGTGCCAGGGTGCTGGTAGTGGGTGAGTGTATCGATGGTCAGCAGTTAACGATGGAGTGGTTGGATGCCTGGGGAGTGCGTGCAAAACAGGTAGACAATATCCTCGATGCCATGAGTTCCCTGGCTGCCGCCGAGTTGACTGAGGAGGCCTTTTCCATAGTTTTAGTCGACGATTGTATTGGCAGCGTCGCCTGCAAAAAACTGATGCAGGAAATAAAGCAGCAAGAACAATTTGTAAGCATCAGGTGCCTGATTCTTGCCCGGGTGCCGTATTCAGATCGAGGCCGGTTGGCAAAGCGCCTGGGTTTTAGTGGTTACCTTGCAAGACCTATACATGGAGAGGATCTGCGACAGATGTTGATTGAGGCGATGAATGTTTCTGATGATGAGTTTGCCGAAGTGGGTTTTCTGGCGCCTTCCCTAGTGAGGGCAAAAGCGGATAAACAGGTGCTCAGACAGTTTCGTGATTGGCGTATTTTACTGGCGGAAGATAATATCGTTAATCAGAAAGTGGCGGCCAGAATGCTGGAAAAACTGGGTTGTAAAATTGATGTGGCAGCCAACGGCGAAGAAGCGCTTAAAATGTGGCGAGAATTCCCTTACGATCTTATTTTTATGGACTGCCATATGCCGGTGCGGGACGGTTACCAGGCGACTATCGCTATTCGTCAGCACGAGTCTGATGGCCAGCACATTCCCATTGTGGCTTTAACCGCGAATGCAATGAAGGGCGAGCGTGAAGTGTGCCTGGATGCTGGAATGGATGACTTTGTTAGCAAGCCGGTTAAGATAGAAGATATAGTCGCCGCGTTGGAGCGTTTTCCCAATGCTGGTGCTGAAAAACAAAGCTAAAGAAATACAAATGTAAATTTGCATTTCTGGATGAGCCTTCCTTATACGATGTATAATCCTAGAAACCGCAGCTGGATCACGAAAGTACATGCAAGCTCTTGGCGCACCTAATAAAATTGAAAAATGTCTCATCACCAATAAGGTGAGAGTCTGCCCCGTGAAACGTTTTGGGTACCACGAATTTTTCAATTTCACTATGCACGCCAATATCTTACATGCCTTTTTCGCGCTCAACTGCAGTTTCTAGGATAATACGAATTCAGTAAATTAAAGTGCGGGAATAAAATTAGCTAATGCCTAAACGTGATGATGACGATTTATTTGGCAATGATCTGCCAAGTATGGTGCCTGACAAAGAAGATCAACTTAATCGGCAAAGTAGTAAGAAGAGTAGCGCTAAGGCTGAGCCTCCTCTGGTTTCAGGTGCCGCATCCAGCACTACAAAGACAAAAGCGACTAAACCCTCAGCCCCAAAAGCAAGAGATCAAAAAAAACAGCCTGCACCGGCGAAGGAGAAAAAACCGACTTCATGGCCGGGTGTACTGGTCGTTTTACTCTTGTGTGTTGGACTTATAGGTCTTGCCCGCTGGAATTTTCTCTTGCAGCAGAGCCTTTATCAGCAGCAGGAATACCAGTTGCAGTCACAGGCTAGAATAGCTGAGCTGGAATCACGACTTTCCTCCACCGATGAGAGTATGAGTAAGTCCGGTGTTGTGATGCAGGTTCAATTAAAAGAGCTACAAGGCAAAACTGAGAAGCTCTGGGATCAAATGGATAAGTTGTGGGCTTCTGCCTGGCGGCGTAACCAGAAAGAGATTGCCAGCCATGCCAAGCAGTTAAAATCCCACGCCACTGTGCTGGATCAGCAGAAAAAGCGCGTTAAGGAAGCAAAGGGTGATCTTTCCGGGCTTAAAGCCTCGCTGGGTATGATGGAGAAAAAGGTGGCTAAGGCCAATGATCTGCAAGCAAAGGTGAGCAGTATGGAGAAGACGCTTAAAGATCAGCAAAGCCGTGTTCGCAAATCCAGTGA
This sequence comes from Spongiibacteraceae bacterium, assembly GCA_030618505.1. GTDB lineage: Bacteria > Pseudomonadota > Gammaproteobacteria > Pseudomonadales > PIVM01 > JAUXDF01. Next base: position 4,937 of record JAUXDF010000232.1, read on the forward strand.
TGCGGTGAATAAGGCCGTGGCCGAGCAGCGTAAGCTGGTTGGGCGAGTAAAAACCAATGAGGAGTGGGTGCAGTCAATCAACGAGAACCGTCGGCAGGTGAATAGCAGTTTAGAGAAAATAAATAGCACCCTCAATCAGCTTCAAGGTGGCAAGTCTGCCTCTGCTCCCTAGCGCTATCTGTGAGGCTGATAGCTAGTTGCCCATCCAGAAACTGGTAGCTTTCGAAAATTAAATCCGGTCATAGCCAACGCAAATCTAGCTCCTAGGCCTTTTCAAGGCCTTTAAGTCGCAAGATTTGCATTGGCTATGACCTCTTTGTTTAATTTCTGGATGGGCACTAGCTAATCAGTTTTCAGCTTCACAGATAACATTTAATACCTCTGTCTCCAGTGTTTGTAGTTGGCTGAGCAGAGCCTGAATCTGCAGGTTTCTCTGGTTGGATTGCTCAGACTGCTGCTGTGAAGCCGACAGCTGATTCCAGTCCTTAATCGCCAGTTCCACCTGTCGTCGCCTCGGACCAGAGGAGTTGCAGTGCTGACAGACCACAAAAAATGCCAGCATATTGTGAGATATGTGATTATGTTCAGTACCGCAGAAAGGACAAGGCTCAATGCGAGTCGCCATGAA
>JAUXDF010000021.1 GCA_030618505.1 Spongiibacteraceae bacterium
AGCAGGCGTGATATATTGCTCGCTCCGATCTCATCCAGCCCGTATTTTGCTTTGATGTTTTTCCAATCCTGGCCAGGTGCCTGCTTAAGTAAAACCAGTTGTTTTTTTAATGCCTTATAGCTATTTTTATATTGTTTGTTTGCCAGGCGAAGGTTGTCCCTATCCTGCTTTATCGCTTTCTTTAATTGTTTTAGCTTTTTCTTACGTTGCTCAAAATCCTGAACTGACTTAATTTTACCTTTGGTAATAGCATCTATTTCTTTCTCATAATTCTTAACTTTTTTCTTGTTAGGCAGAGATTTTATACTGGCTTTTATCTTTGTTTTCTCTTGATCATAAAGACTATCCCACTCGTCTTTTCGCTGTTCGACCAGTAGTGGTTCGCGCTTTAGTATTTCCTCAGCGCTGGGAAGCTCAACAGAAATATCGGCAAACATACCGCTCTCTTTTTCTGCAGATTCTTTTTCTTGTGGTTTAGATTTTTTTACCAATAATCCGGAACTGGCGCGTTTTCCATTAAGTAACAGACCCTCAATTTTAAGATCATCAATAATAAACTGCCCCATCAACAGTTTGATAAAATCAACATGGGCATCAGCGGCATCAAACTCAAACAGATTGCTCATCGCATTTTCAGGGTCGGCCACTGATAACTCTCGCAGACTAAAACCAAAAGGAGCAAGATTTAAGGCAACAGCGGAAAGCTCAACTTTTGCGCCCACCATATCACTGCCATAATTCTCTATACCCCTCTTAATCAAGGGCGCTGCTAGCATCCACCAAAAAACGACCACCACTGCCAACAACACCACAAAACTGATAAGACCAGACCAACGAATCATCTTCATTATTTTAATACTCCCTGATCCGTCAGCGATTGATAAACTTCATAGAACTTGCTGGCTTTTATCCATTTTGCCAAACGACTTTTTTCTATCCAGCTCATCACGTTTTCACGGTACTTTATAATCAACAGCCGGAAACTAAAATACAGCGGAACAGCCAAAATAAGGGAGACCAGTAAACTACCCAATGTCAGCGTGTGATTAAAGTGCAGCAGGCGCCAGAAATCAGACTGATACAAGCCAGTCCAAAAGGATTTTAACTCGGCATTATTCAACAATGATTCGCCCATCAAGATAAAGGTCGAATCAAAGAGATAGGCAAGTCCGGAGAACACCCCGAAGGCGAGAATAAAGGCGGATAAATTGATCCGCAGTACACAGACTAACAGCAGCAGCAAAAGATTATGGGCTGACCAGAGGGGGGTAAAGCCCAGTATCATGCCGAGTATAAAAGCCAGGCTTATCTGGGCAGGGTTGGAGTCAGAATTCAGTGCTTTCAGTAGTTTGGCAAGTTGTTGCAGCATATCAACATCCTGTAAGGTTAACTATTTTGGCCTATCGCTTGGCATCAAAAGTTTAGTCCTGTTTGGCAGATATTGCTACACGCCTCGCAGAGCCTAGCCAAGAAATGCTCTAAAGATCTTTATTCGGGTTTGTTGTATTTTCTGTGGTATTTTTCTCCGCTGTAAAATACAACCAGAGATAACCTGAAATACCGGCCAGCAGGGAGGCAAACAATATACCGGTTTTTGCCATTAACAGATCTTCTGGATAATGAGCAAAACCCAGCTCAGCCACAAAAATAGACATGGTAAAACCAATCCCCCCCATTAAACCAACACCAACAATATGTTTGAAATTTAGGCCCTCCGGCAGTGTGGTCATTCCCAGCTTAACCGCCAGCCAGGAAAACCCGGCAATACCAATTAATTTACCTAGCACTAACCCCAATCCAATACCCAGGGCAATAGGATGGGTCACTGTACTGCCAAAGCTGGACCAGTCGATGGGAATGCCGGCGTTAGCCAGGGAAAAAATCGGGATGACAATATAAGCCGATGGCAGGTGCAGTTTTCGCTCTAAAACCTGAGCGGGTGCCTGCACCATTCGCGCACCATCCTCCAGAGCTTGCACCCGATAGCGCAGCTCTTCATTTTTAATAATATTCTCTTCGTTTTGATAGGCACGATGTATCTTCCCCACCATATCTTTGATCTGCGACAGGAAGCGTGCTGGATCATACTTAGGCTGCATGGGAATTGTAAATGCCAGTAAAATACCGGCCAGGGTCGCATGTATGCCACTTTTTAGCATGGCCAGCCATAATAGCAAACCTAGCAAATTATAAGGTAAGGTTCGGCGTACGCCACCACGATTTAATGATACCAACAATACCAATACCACTACTGCCGTCACCAGCGCGGTAATATTTATTTCCTCGGTATAAAATAGCGCGATCACCATGACCGCACCCAGATCATCAACGATTGCCAGTGCCACCAAAAAAACCAGCAAATTTTTGGGTACACGACTGCCCAGCAAAGCCAGGGTTCCCAAAGCAAAGGCTATATCTGTGGCCATCGGTACGCCCCAGCCGTTAAAGGCATGGCCTTCAGGGTTGATACCGATATAGATAAGCGCCGGGATCAACATGCCGCCTATCGCAGCAATAATCGGCAAGATAGCCTGCTTGGGGTCGGCCAGCTCGCCAACCAATACTTCTCGTTTGAGCTCCAGGCCAACAACGAAAAAAAACATCGTCATCAGGCCGTCATTAATCCAATGGTGCACCGACTTCGATAGTGCAAAACCTTCCACGCCAATGCTTAAAGGCATTTGCAAAAAATGGTGGTATGCTCCTTGCCACTGACTGTTAGCCAGATACAGCGCAACAATTGCACACAGCATCAATAAAACACCACTGGTGGTCTGGCGATGAATAAATATATCAAAGGGCGTCAGAACACGCTCAAAGGCCTTTTCCCAGGGGGCTATATATTCTTTTCCTGACAGTTTTTTCATAACAGGCTTTTAGTACTCTTTCAGTAATATTTCTATTTTTTTAACGCTGTTTAAAAAAGGCCATGAAGCTGTACACGAGTAGGCCCTAAAAGGGAGACCCCCACACCAAACGCCAGATTCTGATATTATCCTCATCTCGATAGCCAATACCAATTTGATCCATACCCCAGAAATATTTTTCCCCTAGCATCACAGACTTTAAGGTAATTCCCAGCTCTACACTACTATTCACCTTTTCAACTCGGTTGTTTTCATCCGCAAATCTAATTGGCCTAATATAACTCGCCACAAAACCATAGACTGTCCAGCGCATGTCAGCCACTGAAAGCGATGGATGCCAGGGAAGGCTGATATCCAAGCCCGTCTGTAGAGTGGCAAAATCATCATGTTTTTCGGTACTAAGCAGGTGATGGGCTGCATACCAGATTTTATTCGACCACAAATGTTGCTCATCTATCCATGCTAGTTGATATTCTGCTGTAAGACCTGTTGAATAAATAATAATATCCTCCTTGCTGGAGAAGTTTTTACTCAAGCCAAAATCGATATAAGGTATTAGGGTCCAGTGCAAACTGGGGTGATACTGCCTTTCCAGCCCAGGCACAAAGGAAAGCGTACCCACCTCCTCGGGAAGTTCAATGACTCCAATCTCATCAAAGCCAAAATTAAAAAAACCGACAGTCACCGGCAGGCGCCAGCTTATTATATTGTCTGTCGGCTGATCCGGTGTGTAGGAGAAAGGTATTTTGAAAACCGTTACCGCACCACCCGAGGTTTGGTAAAACCCTGTACCGAGATAATTAGCAAAGGCGTAGTTAACAGGATCTATTTCCTCAGCTTTCGCCAAGGTACTAGCAGACAGTATAACGAGCACAAATATAGCTTGCCTGAAAATGCTGTACTGTCGCACTAGCGCTAACTCTCCTCTGCATCCAATATCTGTTTACTGCCTGAAAAATATTGTTTGATATCCTCTAGCATCACATAAAGACAGGGAATCAATATCAGCGTAATAACGGTTGCAAATATAATCCCAAAACCTAAAGATACCGCCATCGGAATAACAAATTGTGCCTGCACACTGCTCTCAAGCAACATCGGCAAGATACCAAAAAAAGTGGTCAATGAAGTAAGTAATATCGCCCGAAAACGCTGGCTCCCAGCCCCTACTACCGCCTCGTAAACAGACTCGCCGCGTTGCCTGGCTCGGTTAATAAAATCAACCATAATCAGGCTGTCATTTACGACTACACCACTTAAAGCAATAATACCAAACATCGACATCATACTGATTGCCATGTCCATTATCATATGACCAATCACCGCACCAATGATACCAAAGGGGATGACACTCATGATAATTAATGGCTGCAGGTAGGAGCGTAATGGAATAGCGAGCAAAGCAAAAATTCCAAATATAGATAGGGCAAACCCCCTCTTCAGACTATCCATCATTTTCTTGTTTTCCAACGAGCTGCCTTCCAGCTTGTAGGTTACATCAGGATATTCGGCCAGAAGCTCAGGAAGAAACGTCTCAGTAATTTCATCCACCAAGTTGTCCGGTTCAATATGTGCCTTATCTGCACGGGCACTAACCTGAATGGCATTTTCACCGTTGATACGAGTAGTGCGGGTATAACCCGGTTTAGTCTCCAGGGTGGCGACAGAACTAATGGGAATTTCTTCGTTATTGATAGTACGAATAAACATATTTTCCAGATCCGCCACAGTACGCCGGTCTTCCATCGGATAGCGAACCATTACTTTCACCTCATCCGTGCCCCTTTGAATACGCTGGGCTTCTGCGCCGTAAAAAGCTTCCCGTACCTGACGGCCCAGATCTATCTGCGAGATACCCAGCGCTTCGGCACTGGGTTTTATTTGCAAATGAATTTCATCCGTTTTATTACTGGCATCAGTATGCACATCAAAAACACCCGCATAACTTCGCAGCTGATCACTGAGCATCTCAGCGGCGGCCTCTAACTGATGCTGATCATGGCTGAGCAGACTAAAGGCTATATCAGGGCCGGCATCCTCCTGCGCTGCAGAAAAGGACAGCCGCTTGGCACCAGGGATCTCCCCCACTTCTTCTCGCCATAGCTTAACTATCTCAAACGAGCTTATTTCTCGCTGCTCTTGTTTGGTCATTTCCAGCATAAAAAATCCCAACCGGCCATCTTTTCCCCAGAGAAAAAGGTGTTCGATAAAACCCTGTTTATTGCCACTGGATTTTTTATAGCGCTGCTCAACCCGATAGATAGCATCTGACATTTTTTGTATTGCTGCGCGGGTTTGTTGCTCCGAGCTACCCCTGACCATAGCAACATTCGCCTTAAGAAAATCTGTTGCCGCATCAGGGAACATGACTACTCGAGCTTTGCCACCGCCAATCAATCCGGCGGTAATGATTAATGCCGAGATAAAACAAGCTAAGGTGGTATAACGATTGGCAATTGCTTTACTTAAAAAGGGTTTGTAATAATTATTTAAAAAATTATACAGTTTTTGATTACAACGTTTCTGCAGGCGATCCTGCCAATCACTGTGAATCCAGCGAAAAGGTCCGGTGTGCATACGCGCCAAGTGGGCGGGCAGCACCCACTTGGATTCGATCAAGGAGAAAATCAGGCAAAACAGTACCACGTAACCTACCGCTGCAGGAAAATTTTCCCATACGCCATCTACAAATAATGTCGGCAAAAAAGCACAAATAGTAGTTAACACACCAAAGGTGGCAGGCACAGCAACACGCTTAGCGCCTCTGATTACTTCATCGAGATTATGACCGTATCGTTTGGCCTGGCTATGCACACTCTCACCAATAATTATAGCGTCATCAACCACAATCCCCAGCACCAAAATAAAACCAAACAGGCTGATCATATTAATGCTGATCCCAAAAGGGGCGAGTGGCATCAGAGCAAGCGCTCCTAGAAAACTAATGGGTAATCCCATCATCACCCAAAAAGCAATTTTCAGCTCCATAAACAAACCCAGGATAATGAACACCAACAAGGCACCTAAAGCAAGATTTTTTAACATCATCGTCAAGCGACTTTGCAGATAGAAAGTGGCATCCGCCCAATCTGCCAGATAAACACCCTGGGGCAAGCGGGGGCGTTTTTTTACAATATATTGTTTTACTTTATCGGCTATTTTAATAATATTTTGATTGCCCATCGCAGATACTGCCAGACCCACACTGGCGGTATTATCAAACAATGCAAAACTATCCCGCTCGACAAAACCGTCGTTAATACTGGCGATATCACCTAATGTTAAACGTGTACCATCGGGATAACTGAGCAGTACAACCTGCTCAAAATCCTGCTGACGATAAGCCTGGCCTTTGATGCGCAACATAATATCGCCATTTTCGGTGCGGATCGAACCTCCGGGCAAATCAATAGAGGAGGCTCTGATTGCCATCGCTACCCGATTCAGGGTAAGACCATATTTATGTAAACTCAGCTCATCCACTTCTACCGTAACTTCATAATCGCGAGCCCCCCACACCTCAACAATGGAAATATCGGGGTCGGCTAGAAGCTCCTGTTTTATTTCCTCAGCCAGTATTTTTGCACCAAGCTCATTAATATCGCCGTATATCTGCAATTGAATCGCTTGATAACTTACTTCGATTTTTTTTATTCTGGGTTTTTCGGCCTCTACAGGAAAACTACTGATGGCATCTATTGCCATCTTAACTTCATCCAGCACTTCGGAAAGCTCGTGCTGATCGTGTATTTTTATATTAACGATACCAACTGACTCGATAGCGGTAGATTTAATGCGCTTGATCGCATCAATATCCTTAATCGCTTCTTCAATTTTCAGCGTGATGCCCTGCTTAACCTCCCCCGGTGCAGCTCCCGGATAAACCATAGATACATTAATGGCATTGCTGGCAAACTCTGGGATCAATTCTTTTTTTATTGTTAAGGCCGAATTAATACCCAGCAGTATAATCAACAGCATCAACAGGTTGGCGGCAACATGATTTTGTGCAAACCAGGCAATAACACCCTTTTCCTTAGTAGTATCACTATTCACGAGGCGGGTTGCTCCTCGCGCTTCTGAACCCTTGAGGAGGCAATCCTGACTTTAGTACCCGGCAACACCGCACCGAGTGAAGTCAGACAAACCTTATCTCCCGACTCAAGTCCACTGCTCACGTAAATTAGCTCCCCACCTGTGCGTAGAATTTTTACCTTACGCTCTTCCAGTTGATTGTCACTACCAATCACCCAGAGCTTATTGCCTGTACGCAGTATATGGCGGGGAAGTTTAACCAGATTTTTCATCAAACGACCTTCAATTTCTGCTGCTACAAAGGTACCGATTCTCAAGGGTTTAAAGTCCGCTTCAGATGAAGCACGGCGAATACCATAAGGGTCTTCCGCTTGGGCAACAACAAACAGCACTCGGCTACGCTCATCTAATACCCCTTCGGTACGCACAAGTCTCGCATGCCATTCACTTTTTTGGTCATCAACCTGACTGCTCAACAAAACCTTGGGATAACCGTGCTCGGCTGTCTTATTAAAGGCATCCGGCAAATGCAGGTAAGGTAATTTATTTTCAGCCAGCGCCAGACGAATCTCAGCCCTATCTATGGCAAAGGTGACCCCAAGGTCTACGCTGGCATTTACATATTGACCAATATCCACGCGCTTTTCACGCACCAAACCATCATAGGGGGCTCTAATAATAGTGCGTTGAAGGTCGTTCCGGGCTCTTTCAAGATCAGCCAATGCCGATGCCAGATTCGCTTCGGCATCAACAAGCTGAGGCTGACGTAAAGCTAATGCTTTTGCCTCATTACTCACCTTGCGGGCATTGCTTCGCTTAAGCCAGTCCTGCTTGGCTACATGGCCACGCCCCTTTTCCTGAGCTAAGCCACTACGCGCTGCAGCCACCGCCGCCTCGGCTCGCTTCACCTGGGAGCGATAATTACGATCATCAATACGTAACAGCAGCTCACCTTTTAGAAAAAACCCACCCGCCAGAAATACCGGCGCAACCTCAATCACCTGGCCGGAAACTTCAGCAATTAAGGTGGTTTCAGTGCGCGGCACAACCATCCCCTGGGCTCGCACGGTAACCTGCAAGTCTTGCTTAACAACCTCAAGTATATCAACCAATAAAGGCTTCTTCTCCAGTGGAACCTGCTCTGCTTCTGGGCGAGAAATAATCAACAACAGGGCTATTAACAATGATAGAGAAGTGATACTAAGAGGTAAAACAACTTTCGATCTCATAGGGTTTATTTACTTATTCCATTATTATCGACGTTTCCACAATACAATGTTAATAATAGCAACGATCACTTAGCCTTGTATTGGTCTAAACGGCATCATGGCGTATAAAATGGCAAAAATACGCCAATTGTAAACATTGCTTCGCTTTTTCACCTGTACGACCCTAAGGTTCTTGCCGATAGTGTGACATCAGGTGTATTTTGCCATTAAGCCTGTATTTCTCAACTATTATTAAAATAGGTTTTACTTGTTTGATTTTGCATATGGCACCGGTACGGTTTTGCCAGTTCAGCACTAAGATATCAATTTGTTTAAAAGGCCCCCTTATGAATATTATTACCGCCATCGATTTTACTGATATTACCCCTACAGTAATCAGCAAAACAGCTGAAATGGCCTCTGCCCTTAATGCCGCCGTCTGGGTTATTCACATCACCGAGCCTGACCCTGTGTTTGTCAGCCACGATGCTGACTCGAAGGTAATGCGCGACCAGTTAGCTAGCCACTTTCATCAGGAGCATCAACAACTGCAAGCTTTAGCCGAGCAACTGCGCAGTCAAAAAATCGAAACAACAGCATTGCTGCTGCAAGGAAGCACCGCTGAAACCATTACTCGGCAAATTGAAAAACTGCAGGCCGAGCTATTAATTATCGGTAAAAACAAACACGGTTTTGTTCACCGCTGGCTATTAGGCAGCAATAGCCAGGACATATTACGTCAATCCCCCATCGCTACCTTGCTGGTACCGGGAAGTGAGCCAAACCAATCCAGTGAATAAGAACCGGGAAGGCACTTAACCCTTCAATAATATAGCCTCGCGAGGACTGCTCAGCTTGCAGGAAGATAATAGATGTTGTGCTATATTAAAATCATATGCGACGAGAATATCCGTCGGGTTTTATATTTCTGCACTGTATTGATGACGAGCTTCAGCTAGACACTTAACAAAGGGCGGATTAGTTCATTTCGAAATAAGCTGCCTATAAACCCTTCTGCCTTTCTGGTTTGCGTCTGCCAGAAGAGTAATATCCACCAAAATAACTGTAAGATTTATGAAAAATAAAATAACACCCAACAATCGTGAAGTTGTCATGCGTGATGATGATTTTATCGTTAGTAAAACAAATCCAAAAGGCCAGTTGACTTATGCAAACGAGATATTTATTGAGTTCTCCGGTTATAACGAAGCCGAACTACTCGGTAAACAACACAATATTGTCCGTCACCCCGATATGCCTCGAGCCGTCTTTAAGCTTCTTTGGGACACTCTGAAGGCCGGCAAGGAATTTAACGGTTATGTTAAAAACTTGTGTAAAGATGGCAGCTATTATTGGGTGTTCGCCAATGTCACACCCAGTTATTCGGCAAATGGTCGCCTGCTGGGTTATTACTCTGTCAGGCGAAAGCCCGCCAAGGATGCACTGGATTTTATTGATGGCCTTTACCGTAACATGGTTTTGGCAGAAAGACAGGCGGGAACAAAAAACACCATTGAAGCATCTACTCAGCTACTGAACAAACTTCTTAACAGCAAAGACATTTCCTATGAAGAATTTATTCTTACACTTTAGTCCAAGACAAATAATGTTGTTGCGTTTACTCATTATAGGCACAGCCATGACTTATGCGCTAACGATATACGGCAGCGATCCGGTATTTTTTCTACTTCTTGCTTTTTCCCTGTATGGGCTGTTTCTTAGCCACATTGGCCTTAAAGATAACGAGAAAATTAATCTGCAGTTAAACACACTGAGTCAAAATATTTCCGATGGAAATTTGGAATATCGAATCACACAGATCTCCGATCACTCTCCACTTGCCAAAACCAGCCACAATTTTAATAAAGCCGTTGATCAAATAGAGACCTTTATGCGAGAGGTTTGTACTGCTTTTAAATATGCCGAAATCGATATTTTTTACCGTAAAACACAATCTGTTGGGCTACACGGTTTATTCGCCAATTCGCTTGAAAATATTGATAAATCTGTCACCTTGATGGAAGAAAACTACTGGCGCAGCCGTAAGGAGAAAATGGCGGAGGAACTGGATAAGCTAAAAACACAAAACCTGCTAAAAAACCTGCTCGGCACCCAGCAAGATTTAAGTGGTATTGCAAGGCAAATCAATGGCGTTGAAGCCAGCTCAAAAAATGCTGTTGATAATGCCTTGGCAAGCAAGGCATCGGTCAATGAGGTGATTAAAAACACCAATAATGTTGTCGGAAAAATCAAAGAGCTCCGCCAGTCTTCATTGGCCCTCGATGAAAGTAGTACAGAAATTGCTGAAATTATTAATTTTATTGCCACCATTGCTGACCAAACCAATCTGTTGGCTCTTAATGCTGCCATAGAAGCCGCCAGAGCGGGAGATCACGGCCGCGGCTTTGCGGTTGTTGCAGACGAAGTTCGTTCACTCGCGGCCAATACCAAGGAGGCCACAGATAAAATTGAGCGCATCATTAATAATTTACTTAGCGCCAGCAAATCTATTTCTAATGACTCCCTGCAAATGGAGGAAATCAGTAATGAATCAGCCGGACTCATCACTAATTTTGAGGAGAGTTTCGGAGAGTTTTACAACATTGCCCAAAGCACTTATCAAGTTGCTAATAATGCCTGTATGGTTTGCTATATCTCACTGGCTAAACTAGATCATATGGTTTATATGCAACGTGCCTATCGGGCCATTGAAAGCGGGCCAGCCTCGGAAGAGGCCACTGCCGTGATGGTTGATGAGCATAACTGTCGCTTTGGAAAATGGCTTACCGAAGAGGATGGCGGTTTAAAATACGCCAAGCTACCAGCCTACAATGCCATCGCCAGCCCTCACTCCCAAGTACATTGTAATGTTCATAGCAGTATTAATCTAACTGCTCAGGACTGGCATCAGGATGCAAATTTGCAACAGCAAATTATAGAATTTATGGAGGAGGCAGAAAATGGCAGTCATAATCTGATAGCGATTCTGGATAATATGGTCAGAGAAAAGCAGCAGATGGATTCATCTGCTGGGTGAAAATTACGATTTATCTGCAAGAATAGCTGTGGACATACAATAAAGCATCATACTAATCGACTCGTAAGTCATTGATTTTATTAGAGCACCAAGTAAATGGAAATACTAAAGTATCATACTAACTCTGCAGGTAAGACAATTAGGGCCATTATTTTCAACAATAAAGCATCATACTTTAAAAATATTTCTCTTATTTACAATAAGTTAACAACTTTCAAATGGAACTGCCTTCGAGTTTATTTTCCCAGTACCACAACAGGTGTGGTTTAAGTGATTGCTGTGCTGTTCACAATAGGCCTGCTGACCAATCCTGATTGACGCTGAGCGTCGAAATGGTTTAGCCATACGGATTTTTGTTCTTAACTAAGCTTGATATGCCTCCGTTGATTGAGGCGTGAGTATCGCGCGGTGGCGTTAATAAGGGGAGTACGTGGAGTTATTGGCGCTTACCCCCGAAATATTGACCACTATAGTTTTACTGCTACCAATATTCTCAGTTACTGCAGCAGATTCAAAGGCCGTAATGGCTGACTTATCATCTGAATTTTCAGTATGTGCAGCATATTACGGTGTATTAATTACGCAGCTCATTTACGCGTCTTTTTATAATATTAGTCATTATCACAAGGAAGTGAACCGAAAAAATCAATTATTTCTCGTTGTTTACGGCACTACACAAACTCAGTAAGTAATTGATTTACAGTATTTTTTAGTTTTAAAGCCACTTACTAGCAAAACGTCACAAGCAGTTCAAGTATTAATAGCAGGTTGATAGCCATGTGCACAGCTCTCTTTACACTGCGATCAAATGGTAAAAATATACTTGGACGGTACTTGGCAACTCAAGACATTGAATTGATGGGGGCGACATGCCCCCCTTTGAACAAACTTATTACTTATTTAAGTTTAACAACCTTATGCTTAGTTACAAAGTTTTGCTGGTATTCCATGATATTTTCCACAGATGTCGGCAAGTAATTTCTAAATAGAGCATTCCAGTTGTCTGTCACTTCAAGGTTATTAATATAACCATCGCCACAATTGAAGTGCAAGGTATAAGAGCCATCAGCATTAGCCGTAGCTTTACTTGAATTAGTATTGAATTTATCTGTCACCACCCAACCAAGCTCATCATACATAGTCAACGACCAGAAACCGGAACGATCATATTGCAGCTCAGGAGCTTCAAAAGTCACCGAACTACACTCACCGCGTTTTGACGCTTCATCACCAGGCGTAACCACAAAATAGAAAGCGTGCTTAGCAGGCAAACCACCCCAACCACCCAGATTTACCATCTGATAATGCGGAAACTGGATATCGTAAAGGTCGTCTACAAAACCTTTGTGAATCACGGCGGTTTTGACACCCGTTGTTAATAAGTGCATACGCAACTTATTAAAAGTCTCCGGCTCGTATTTTACTTCAGAAACATAAGGCTTGGATGAACCAGCCGCTACCTTGACTAAATCCTGACGCTTGCGCATCTCGACCATGCCCTTTTCATCATAAGTGCGTGGCTGCGTACGCATAAACAGATAAACATGCTCACCATAATCAACATCGCTCTGTTTCAGGTCGACACTTTCACCCGGATATACTACGGCAATGGTCTTGTGATTTTCATCAAAAACCTGAACTGTCTGATACAGGTCATAATTGGGAATCGAGATAGACAAACCACCACTGATGTCGTAAACCGCATAAGAGTATATAGCGTCAAAATTGGAACGAATCACTGTAATGTTATCAAGTGGAATCCCGTTTCTTTCATGACGGAAGCGGTTACCCCCTGAAAGTATGGTCTCCTCAGCAAAATATTTAGCTGTTTCGGCACGAACAATATTGAACATATCAACCGACACACCATCATTTGAAAAAGCTGGGCTTGATGGCAGCGCAACGCCATTGGGTCCAACACCGGTATTTTTACCCGCTAAAACAAAGGGGGCAGTCAAACAAACGGTAAAAGCAAGGGCAGTACGGGAAAGTCGCATAGTATTATTCTCCATTATTATTATAAAACACTGACCGTCTAAGCCAGCTAATTTTTAGGGTTTATTTTATCCATAAATCACTTCATGAACATATTCCGATATTGAAAAAGCATACCCGCTCCCCCTAGCTGGCGGTTAAACCAAATAGGTACAGGGGGAGAGGTACACCCCAAAATTAGCGTAAACTCATATTGATAGGATCCATTTTTAAATCAAGTGCGTTATACAGCGAGTTTATTCCCTTATTCACATGTTTAAGACTTAAGGCTTCTGATTTCTTGGACCCTTTATTTAATTGATTAAGCTGATCTAATGTAATATTTTCAGCATTTTTACAAATTTTATCTGTTGAGTTTTTAGAAATCATGACACTGTTTCTAATTTTTATATCCCAATATATATTCGTCTCTTTCACTTTTAGACATACAGAAACTTGAGAATTTTTAATTTTTTCAGCATTAATTTTATACTGCCACTGAGCAAAAATCGTTTTATCATCAAGAACTGCTGGCAAGAATGTTTTTAATGAAAATTTAAGTATATCTTCTGCCTTTATTTTTCCTTCAAGTTCAAGAGCACCTGTTAAATAATTTGATCTCATTATTTGATTTACTTCTTTATAACCAATGCCTCGTAAAGACGATGCTTTCAAGTACCTTGCTCTCATATCTTTCGTGTCTATTGTGACAAGAAATCCAGATAAGCGTGCAGCATACTTATAATCTTTTTCATTAAATGCTTTTTCCGCAGCCGCTAACACTTTCTCTCTACCACCAATTGTTTTCACTAATTTTCTTGCATGATCTTGTCTTGAATCAGGATACAAAGTAGCGGCATCACCATTAAACCAGCTCACCCAGCCATTATAAAACTCAGGTACAGTGGTTCTTGGAGAACCATATAAATAAGTATTGAATGGAAAACCGGTCAAATATTCGGGTAATACATTGAATTTTTGCTGTAGATCCATGCCATCATATCCCTTATTAATATAACGGATTGATTGGTCCCACATAAATTGTATCGCATCTCTATTTAACGTTACCACTTCCTCGATTTTCTTTCTGCCAATAACGGGCATTATGTGTGATCCGAGTAAATATTTTGGCTTCAGCTCTAAAGCAGTATCTAGCGCTTTTAAATAGTTCTGTGGTAAACGTGGTCTAGAGCCTCTAATAGAGTGGATATTAGGTAGTGAATAAAAGAATTCATCCGCAAGTATAAGCGTTTCAGTTTTTGGCAAATATAAACCAAATTCAGAAATGGCTTCACCACCTGTGTAAATTACCTGTATTTCAACACCACCTATCTTTAATACTTCCCCACCTTTTAGAGTATGTGTTGGTGCAATATAGCCAGGTGATCCGCCAAGTGACTTTATACCGCAACATGAAAAGTAAACTTGATCTTCTTTTGCTAGCAACGCACCGGCATGATAAGCAGCACCTATTGCTTGTCTTGGTAGAATAGCCCCAAACTCGTTGTTTTTTTCTTCAACAAAATTTTCCCAAGCGTAAATTGTCACTTTTCCACTTTTTACATCTGCTTCTTTTACTAATGCAGCTGTTCCATTGTAGTGATCAGTATGATGATGGGAATAGAAAATTGTTTTTATAGGCTTATCTGTTATTTTTCGGATTTCTGCTAGTGCTGCTTTTGAGCCTTGAGTAGAGATACTTGTGTCATAAACAATCACTTGGTCTGATGCGACAATGAAAGTAACGTTGCCACCCCACTCACCTGGTGAATGAACGGTATAAATAGGATGATTATCAAGTTGATAAGTTCCTGACATTCCTCCCTCACCTTTAGAGAATAGCTTTCTGTGCTTAACCATTTCTTTTGGTAGTGTGCGTTTTACTTTATATGGATTTTCTTTTAGCTCTTCTGTATTTGCCGATGCAGACAACGAAAATAATAACGCTGCCATTGTTGATGTAATACAAAATAACGATACAACTTTCCTAAAATTAGTCATCTTTTTTCCCTAATTGTTAACTAAACGTTTAAAAATAATAATTACAATCGACAGCTGATAATTCACTTCAATGGCAACAGTTCCACAATAACTGCGGCTGCGGTCAACAAATAGTACCCAGAGCAACCTCACTAGGTACTATTTTTTAAAAAAAACTCTGCTTTTTTATAGCCTAAAGTAATCATTTCAGCGGATCTTTCAAACTCCAAAGTACCACAAGCGTTTCTTGCGATAACGATTTCAATATCAGGAGGGTAAGCAGCAATTTTTTGACGGCCAATCGTACTTTGCATAGCATCAAATGCTTTATTAGCGACATCATACATCCCCCAATTTTCCTGAGTAACATTTTTTTCTGTCGACTGGAAAGAAGTAATAAATGTTTTTATACTACTTCGAATAGATGGTTTAACGTCTGCTTTAGGTAATGCTTGCTTCGTTTTGATGGAGTGACGACTAATTGGACCACCTAAATTAACTGCAATAGTAATATCGGTATCATCATTAAATGTTGGCGCTATTGGCACAGGGTTTAATACCCCGCCATCAATCAACTTTATCCCCTTGTAATCAAAGGGGGTAAAAAACAGCGGTAGAGATATTGATGCTCGGATAGCGTCAAAAAGTGAACCCGAATTCAGCCAAACTTCTTTTTCAGCATTAATATCTGCTGCAACAGCGGTAAAAGGCATGGGAAGATCTTCAATTTTAATATCGCCAATTAAATCCACCAAGGTATTTATGACCTTGTCACCTTTGAATATCCCAGAGCCAACCCAAGAAACATCAAGCAGAGAGACAATTTCTAGATTTGTTAATGAACACATCCATGTTTCAAATTGATCTAATTTTCCTGCTGCATAAACACCGCCAATGAGTGAACCAATTGAGCAGCCTGAAATAGATGCTATTTCATAATTGTTTTCTACCAACCACTTTATCACGCCAATATGAGCTAGCCCTCTTGCCCCTCCACTACCAAGAACAAGTGATACCTTTTTACCTGTTGCCATTATATTTCCTACAATATATGTCCTATAAAAAAGGTTCTTCGTAGATCTGTGTGAAATCACGGTAGAATATACCTTTTTCCACAGAAATTGGTAAGACTATATTGTTATTGAATATAGCGATAATACTGGTCTCTGTCCTGAGAAAACCCCAGCGGGGACAGGCGCCGCTTAAAAAATAATTGAAAAATACCAGCCTAATTTTACTGCCTTTGGAAAAATATTCGAGACTTTCTATTTTGTTCGGGATTTTAACTAACTGAGAGCAGAATGCTAATTTGTAGACGTGGTAATACAAGCCGCAGCTATTGCCCGACAGAAGAAAAGATATTATTAGGGAATATTAACCGGTATCGTTTAAATGCTGTCTTTTTCGACCAAACTTGCGATAAAAAATCTTCTCAAATGTAGTGGTGTTTTCTATCCACTGCTTTTGATCGAGATTTAATCGCTGAAGAATCGGCGGTAACTGGTTTGAAATAGAGCCACATTTATCTGGGCGAATGATTCTAACGGTATAGTCCACCAATTCGGTAGAGTCCTGCAGGCTAAATAAAATCCCTGTTTGCGGTTGCTCGGTGATGTTGCCTTCAAAGTGGGCGAGGGGTTTTAAAGGTAATTGAAAAGGTCACGGTAGGAATACCGATTACTCGGTACCCCCCGCGCAGATCCGTACGTGCGCTACTAACGCATACGGCTCCTACATCGAGTCAAACACGCAACCGCTGGTTCGGGTACGGGTGAATAACACGCGCTTTCGGAATGAACTCATCAATCAAA
>JAUXDF010000087.1 GCA_030618505.1 Spongiibacteraceae bacterium
AAAGTCAGATTGGTTAGCGCGGATGCCTTGGAAGATGCGCTGGAAGAAACCTTGGGGAAGGTTGCGGGTACCCTTGAAAATAGAGCTCCGGTAGTGACTGTAATGGGCCATGTTGATCATGGTAAAACATCGTTGCTGGATCACATTCGTGAATCTCGTGTTGCTTCCGGTGAGGCTGGTGGTATTACCCAGCATATCGGTGCTTATCATGTAGAAACTGGCCACGGTATGATTACCTTCCTTGATACTCCGGGGCACGCGGCGTTCACCGCCATGCGGGCCCGCGGTGCGAAGAGTACTGATATTGTTATTTTGGTAGTAGCCGCCGATGACGGTGTAATGCCTCAAACAGAAGAAGCTGTTCTGCATGCGCGAGCTGCGGGTGTTCCTTTAATTGTTGCCATTAACAAAATGGACAAGGAGGGCGCTGACCCTGAGCGAGTTAAGAATGAGCTTTCAGCTAAAGATGTTATCCCCGAAGACTGGGGTGGTGATGTACAGTTTATTAATGTTTCTGCACACACAGGCCAGGGTATTGATGAGCTATTGAGTGCGGTATTACTGCAATCTGAAATGCTGGAGCTAAGAGCTGCTAGAGATGTACCTGCACGCGGTGTAGTGGTTGAATCTCGACTGGATAAAGGTCGTGGTGTTGTCGCCACTATACTGGTACAAAACGGTACTTTGCGTCAGGGTGATATTGCCTTGGCGGGGTTGCAGTACGGTCGAGTCAGGGCCATGCTGGATGAGGATGGAAGGCCTGCTTCCGACGCAGGGCCATCAATTCCGGTTGAGATTTTGGGCCTGGATGGTACTCCTGATGCTGGCGATGAATTTGTTGTCGTCGAGAGTGAAAAGCGGGCACGAGAAGTCGCACTGTTTCGACAAAATAAAAAGCGTGAGGAACGTCTGGCGCGCCAGCAAAAAGCCAAGCTGGAAAATATGTTCGATAATATGACCGCTGGCGAAAAGCAGTCTTTGAATATTGTCGTAAAAGCTGATGTTCGTGGCTCCCTTGAAGCTATTATGTCTTCTCTGCTGGGTATGGGTAATGATGAAGTTTCAGTAACTATCGTATCCTCCGGTGTGGGTGGTATCACTGAAACCGATATTAATTTGGCGTTAACCTCGAATGCAGTAGTTTTTGGTTTTAATGTTCGTGCTGATTCTGCAGCAAGGCAAGTGATTTCACAGGAAGGTGTTGATCTACGTTATTACAGCGTGATCTATGATCTGCTTGATGATGTTAAAAGTGCACTCAGTGGTATGTTGTCCCCAGAGCTGCGAGAAGAAATTGTCGGTACCGCTGAGGTGCGTGAGGTTTTCACGTCACCCAAATTTGGTTTGATCGCTGGTTCTATGGTGATCGAAGGTACCATTCATCGTAACAAGCCTATCCGGGTGCTGCGTGATAATGTGGTTATCTATGAGGGCGAGCTGGAATCCCTGCGCCGTTTTAAAGATGATGTTGGTGAAGTGCGCAATGGCTCCGAGTGCGGTATTGGTGTTAAGAATTATCAAGATGTTAAAGCTGGCGATAAGATTGAAGTCTTTGAGGTTAAAGAGATCGCACGCTCGCTCTAAGAGTTGGTAGTAAGAGGCGGAAGTTGGTATGGCAAGAGAGTTCGGTCGGGCACAGCGTATTGCCGATTATTTAAAGCGCGAGCTGGCATTGCTGATACAAAAAGAGTTAGGTGATCCACGTATTGGTATGGTGGGTGTTAACGCTGTTGAAGTGAGCAGAGACTTTTCCTATGCCAAGGTTTATGTCACCTTTTTGGGTAGAGAGGGCAAGGAGCAGGCAGCTGAGCCCTTGGCGGCTTTAAATCGAGCTGCCGGATTTCTGCGTACGCAGGTGGCATCAGGTGCAAAAATGCGTGTTACGCCAAAGCTGCGTTTTTATTTTGATAGCAGTATTGAGCGGGGAAGTCATATCTCCTCGTTAATAACTGAAGCGGTTGAGGCGGATAAAAAGTTTCATCAAGCTGATGAGCGCGAAGATAGTAATGATTTGAATGACCCGGTGAAGAGGTAGTACAGCGTGGGTAAAAAGCGTCGCGGTAGAGCGCTGGACGGAATTTTGGTATTGGATAAGCCGGCAGGGGTAAGCTCAAATGGCGCCCTGCAAACGGCCAAGAGTTTATATTTTGCCGCCAAGGCTGGTCACACTGGTAGTCTGGATCCATTAGCGACAGGCGTATTGCCATTGTGTTTTGGCGAGGCGACCAAGTTTTCGCAGTTTTTGCTGGATTCGGATAAAACTTACAGTACAACGATTGTGTTGGGTGTGGCCACTAACAGTGGTGATGCCGAAGGCGAAGTGATTAGTGAAAGTGATGCCTCGCAAATTACCTGTGAGCAAATCGAGGCGGCCTTACCGGCTTTTCGTGGCCTGATCAGTCAAGTGCCATCGATGTTTTCAGCTATAAAAGTTAATGGTCAGCCCTTGTATAAACTGGCCCGGCAGGGCAAAGTGATCGAGCGCAAGGCTCGCCAGGTAACGATCCATCAGCTGGATCTTATTGATTTTCGGCCCGGTATCAACGCTGAAGTTGATTTGCAGATTAGCTGCAGCAAGGGTACCTATATTCGCTCGATTGCTGAAGATCTTGGTGAGTCTCTGGGCTGCGGTGGGCACGTCAGTGTTTTGCGTCGCACGGTGGTGGGGCCTTACTCGATTGACGAGTCGGTATCGCTGGATACCTTGCAGGCATTGAGAGATGACAAAGATTTTTCTGCAATGGATGATTTATTGCAGCCGCTGTCTTCAGCGCTAGGTCATCTGCCTGAAGTGGCGCTGACAGAGTCAGCCGGATTTTATATGCGTCAGGGGCAGCCGGTGCAAGTGCCGCATATGCCCACTGAGGGCATGGTGCGAATCAGTCTGGAAAGTGGTGACTTTCTGGGCGTGGGAGAAATATTGGATGATGGGCGTGTTACGCCGCGTCGTTTAATAACCACAAGCTAGCAGGTGCTGGCTTGTGGTGGAATCTGCGGATTCCGTGTTGATGAACCTGTCTGTAAATATGCACGGGCAGGCTTAATAGTGGCTTGGTGTTGATGTGTACTTTTTATTGTGCACGATGCCAAACTTCGCATATTACCTGCTTCGCCATTAGTGTGCGAAGGCGGGCTTACTTACTAGAGGAAAGTAATCATGGCATTAAGTGCAGTAGAAAAAGCAGAAGTAGTAAAAGAGTATCAGCAGTCTGAGGGTGACACGGGTTCCCCGGAAGTTCAGGTAGCGTTGTTGACCCACAATATTCAGAAGTTACAGGGCCATTTTGGTGATCACAAAAAAGATCATCACTCTCGCCGTGGTTTGATTCGTATGGTTAATCAGCGTCGTAAACTGTTGGACTACTTGAAGTCAAAAGATTTTGGTCGTTATAGCCAGTTGATAAAAAGTCTTGGCTTGCGTCGTTAAAAGGTTATTGTCAGCGGTGTGTGATCGTTCTGATCGGGCATCGCTGCTCACTATTCCAATGGAGGAATATTTGTGAATCCTGTCATTAAAAAGTTTCAGTACGGTAATCACTCCGTAACCCTGGAAACAGGGCGTATCGCACGCCAGGCAACGGGTGCGGTATTGGTTAGTATGGATGATACTTCGGTATTGTGTACCGTCGTTGGCAGTAAAACTGCTAAAGAAAATCAACCCTTTTTCCCCTTGTCTGTGCATTACCAGGAGAAGACTTACTCGGTTGGTAAAATCCCGGGTGGCTTTCTTAAGCGTGAGGCACGTCCCTCCGAGAAAGAAACCCTGACCTCGCGTTTGATTGATCGCCCTATTCGTCCGCTGTTTCCTAACGGCTTTATGAACGAAGTGCAGGTGATCTGTACGGTGATGTCATCCAACAAAAATGTTGATCCAGATATTGCTGCTATTATCGGCACCTCGGCAGCCTTGGCCATTTCCGGTATTCCTTTTAACGGCCCGATCGGTGGTGCGCGTGTTGGATATACCGCCGAGAACGGCTATATGTTGAATCCTCTATATTCAGAGCTGGAAGAGTCGACTTTGAATATGGTGGTTGCCGGTACCAAAGATGCGGTATTAATGGTTGAGTCAGAGGCCGATGAGCTGAACGAAGACCAGATGTTGGGCGCAGTATTGTTTGCTCACCAGGAAATGCAGGTTGTTATCAAAGCCATCGATGAGCTGGTGGCCGATGCCGGTCAGCCTCGCTGGGATTGGCAACCAAAAGCTGAAAATACTGCCCTGAACGAGGCGCTTGCCGGAGAGTTTGGCGATGCGGTTGCTGAAGCCTATCAGGTGACTGAAAAGGCGCAGCGTTATGAGCGTCTTGGCGGCTTAAAATCAGACGCGGTGGCTAAGCTGTCTGAAGGTGATGATGCCCAGTTTAGTGCTGGTGATGTATCCGGTGCCTTTTCCAAGCTTGAAAAGAAAACGGTTCGTGGTCGTATCCTCGATAACCAGCCACGTATAGATGGCCGTGATAACAAGACTGTCAGAGGGATCGATGTGGAAGTAGGTATTTTGCCTAACGCCCACGGTTCAGCCTTGTTTACCCGTGGTGAAACACAGGCCATTGGTGTTGCCACTTTAGGCACCTCCCGTGATGCTCAACTGATTGATGCCCTGCATGGTCAAAGCAAAGACAGCTTTATGCTGCACTACAACTTTCCTCCCTATTCTGTAGGTGAAGCGGGTCGTATTGGTTTTGTCGGTCGTCGTGAAGTCGGTCATGGCCGTTTGGCGCGTCGTGGTATTGCGGCAATGCTGCCCAATACGGAAGATTTCCCTTATACCATTCGTATGGTGAGTGAAATTACCGAATCCAATGGGTCCTCTTCTATGGCCAGTGTTTGTGTGGCTTCCATGTCCATGATGGATGCCGGTGTGCCAATTAAGGCGCCTGTAGCAGGCATTGCGATGGGACTGGTTAAGGATGGCGAGCGTTTTACGGTATTAACCGATATTCTCGGTGACGAGGATCATCTGGGTGATATGGACTTTAAGGTAGCGGGAAGCTCCGAGGGTATTACCGCTCTGCAGATGGATATCAAGATCGAAGGTATCACTGAAGAGATTATGGAAATCGCCCTGCAGCAGGCTTTAGAGGCACGTTTACATATTCTTGCTGAGATGAGTCGTTGTATCTCGAGCTCTCGCTCCAAGGTTGCTGATAATGCGCCTAGCATGGAAATCATCAAAATCGATTCTGATAAGATTCGTGACGTTATCGGTAAGGGTGGTGCGACTATTCGCTCCATTACTGAAGAGACCGGCGCTGAAATTGATATCGATGATGATGGCACTATTCGTGTTTACGCCCCTGATTCAGAAGCATTGCAGGCTGCCTTGCATCGCATTGAATCGATTACTGCTGAGGCGGAAGTGGGTAAAACCTACACCGGTACAGTGGCGCGTATTGTTGACTTCGGTGCTTTTGTCACTATTCTGCCCGGTAAAGATGGTCTTGTGCATATCTCTCAGATCGCCAATGAGCGTGTTGAGAATGTGTCAGACTACCTGAAAGAAGGTCAGGAAATTCAGGTTAAGGTGCTGGATGTTGATGCCCGTGGCCGTATCAAGCTCAGTATTAAAGAGCTGTTAGGAGAAGAGGCTCCCGCTAGCGAAGGCTAGAGGATAGGCTGAAATAAAAAAGAGGGCATTAGCCCTCTTTTTTTATGCCTGAAATTTATTGATTATAGTGTGTGTGCTTTCGTGAGGTGCGCCCCGCGCACCGTTTCAAGTATGCCTTGGTGCGGGGGCCGCACCCTACGATGCTTATTTGTTTAGTCGATTCTCCACCAGTTGCTCAACAACACTTGGGTCGGCGAGGGTAGAGGTATCCCCAAGGCTATCCAGTTCGTTGGCAGCTACCTTTCGCAGGATACGACGCATAATTTTTCCGGAGCGGGTTTTGGGTAGCCCAGGGGCCCATTGAATCAGATCTGGCTTGGCAATGGCGCCGATTTCCTGGCGGGCCAGTGCGCTTAGCTCGGCTCTCAGTTTCTCACTAGGCTCTGCATCGTGCATTAGTGTCACGTAGGCATAGATGCCTTGACCCTTTATATCATGTGGATAGCCGACAATGGCTGCTTCTGCGACGGCTTTATGTAACACCAGGGCGCTTTCTATCTCAGCGGTGCCGAGGCGGTGACCGGATACATTCAGAACGTCATCGACTCGTCCGGTAATCCAGTAATAACCATCTTCGTCTCTGC
Source organism: Spongiibacteraceae bacterium (assembly GCA_030618505.1). GTDB lineage: Bacteria > Pseudomonadota > Gammaproteobacteria > Pseudomonadales > PIVM01 > JAUXDF01. The sequence continues at coordinate 6,196 of JAUXDF010000087.1, forward strand.
GTGCGCCATCGCCGGTAAAATAGTAGCCTTGATAGGTGCTGAAATAGGTGTCGATCATCCGCTGGTGATCACCATAAATGGAGCGGATCTGACTGGGCCAGGAGGCCTTAATGGCTAGATTGCCTGAGGTCGCACCCTCCAGCTCTTGACCTTCTGCATCCATTAATACCGGCTGAACACCAAAAAAGGGTACGGTTGCTGAGCCGGGTTTAAGTGTCGTGGCGCCGGGAAGAGGGGCGATCATAATGGCGCCGGTCTCGGTTTGCCACCAGGTATCAACAATCGGCAGGCGTGATTCACCGACCACCCGGTAATACCACTGCCAGGCTTCGGGGTTAATGGGTTCACCCACGGTGCCGAGTAGCTTTAAGGATTTACGGGAGCTGTTTGTAACAAACTCATCGCCCTGTCCCATTAGAGCCCGTAGGGCAGTGGGCGCTGTGTAAAAGGTATTTACCTGGTGTTTATCAATGACTTGCCAGCATCGTGAGGCATCGGGGTAGGTGGGTATGCCTTCAAACATCAATGTGGTTGCAGCATTGGCAAGGGGGCCGTAAACAATATAGGAGTGACCGGTCACCCAGCCAACATCGGCTGTGCACCAGTAGATATCACCTTCTTGATAATCGAGTACGTATTTGTGGGTCATGCTGGCCATTAACAAATAGCCTGCGGTGGTATGCAGCACGCCCTTGGGTTTGCCGGTGGAACCGGAGGTGTAGAGGATAAAAAGCGGATCTTCAGCATCCATGCTTTCAGCAGGACAATCGGTGGCTTGAGTGGACACCAGTTCGTGATACCAGGTGTCGCGATCGGCTTGCCAGTGAATCTCGCCACCGGTGCGCTTGACGACAAGACAGGTATGCACGTCTGGGCAGTGGGCTAATGCCTTGTCGGCATTGGCTTTGAGTGGGACATTTTTGCCGCCGCGCACCCCCTCGTCTGCGGTAATTAGTAACTGGCAGTCAGAGTCAAGAATACGATCCTTAAGCGCTTCGGGGGAAAAGCCACCAAAAACCACCGAGTGCACCGCACCGATGCGGGCGCAGGCAAGCATGGCATATGCCGCCTGAGGTATCATTGGCATGTATATGCAGACTCTATCGCCCTTTTTTATGCCGCGAGATTTAAGGGCATTGGCTAGTTGACAGACTTGCTTGTGTAGCTCTCGGTAGGTAATTTTTTCATCGTTTTGCGGGTCATCCCCCTCCCAGATGATGGCGGTCTGCTCCGCGTGTTTGGCGAGGTGGCGGTCGATACAGTTAGTGCTGACATTGAGTTTGCCATTGATAAACCACTGGCTTTCACCTTGGCCAAAATCCCCGTCACAGACAGTGTCCCACTTTTTCTCCCAGTCAAGGAAACTTTCAGCCTGTTGCGCCCAGAATAGCTCTGGTGTTTCGATGGATGCCTTATAGAGCTCTTGGTACTGCGCTTCGTCAAGTTGCGCAGCTTTTTTCCAGGATTCAGAGACTGGATAGGTTTTATGATCCAACATGACTCATCCTTTATATGCTGTTTATGGAGGGCTTGTGTCGCTTTGCGAGGGCAAATACTACCGCTAACAGCAAGAATTGCAAAGCACACAGTCATAACGATTCATATCGATCGATATGGCTGTGTGCTTTAAAGGAGGGGGAGAGGGGAGTTAGGCGACTTGAACAGGGATGGCATTACTGGCATGACTAACGTTATTGTCTTCAGTCATATAGATTAGCCGAGGTTTGAAGTTGATCATCTCTGCTTGTGAGTAACCTGCATAAGCACAGATAATCACTCGATCACCAACATTGGCTTTGTGCGCAGCAGCGCCATTAACGGAGATGATACCAGTACCCTCTTCTCCGCGAATAGCGTAGGTGGTAAAGCGCTCACCATTGTCAATATTGTAAATCTGAATTTGCTCATATTCATGAATACCCGCCATATCCAGCAGTTTGCCGTCTATTGCGCAGGAACCTTCATACTCCAAAACTGCATGGGTGACCCGAGCCTGGTGCAGTTTGGCTTTCAGCATTGTTGATTGCATAGTCACTTGACCTATCCAGTTAATAACATCGACCTCTAATAAAGAGGCTTGGTATACGCATCAAATTAGTTGATAAGTATACAGATTGTGCGACTTTTATCAGTGGCGGGCAAGTATGCCTTAATTGCCTGCAGGGTTCAATGTTAAGGTAACATTATCTATGAGTCGAGTGTTACCTAAAGAAGCGGCTACCAATATAACGATTTCAGGGCTCTGTGAGGTGATATCTCGTAATGTTGTGCCGTCACAAATAGCAAAATAGTCGACATTAAAACCATGACCCTGCAAGTCTTCGCTACATCGCCTAACCAGATTAGCATAATCGTGGCAGCCTGCGATGATATCTTGTTGGCAGCGCTGTAGTGTGGCGTGTAATTGTGGTGCCAGAGAGCGTTGTTCGTCATTAAGGTAGCCGTTACGGGAGCTCAGTGCCAAGCCGTCTTCGTTGCGGGCGGTGGCGACGCCGACTACTTCAATGTCAAAGCACAGATCCCGTACCATTTTGCGAATAACGGCCAATTGCTGAAAGTCTTTTTCGCCAAACAGGGCGGTATCGGGCTGTACTATGTTAAACAATTTGCTTACCACGGTTGCTACGCCAACAAAATGGCCGGGGCGGGAGGCTCCGCAGAGGGTGTCAGTAATATCAGGGACGCTCACTTGTGTTTGTAGTGCCATGCCCTGTGGGTATATCTCTTTGGCGCTCGGTGTGAAAAGGTAGTCGGTACCCGCGCCAAGCAGTTTGTCCATATCTTCCTGTAGCGTGCGTGGATAGTTGTCCAGGTCTTCGTTGGCGCCAAACTGCAGAGGGTTGACAAAAATACTGGCGACAACACAGTCACCAAGTTCTGTGGCGCGTTTGATCAAGCTGATGTGCCCGCTATGCAGGTTGCCCATGGTGGGAACAAAGGCGATACGCTTACCTGCCTGCTTCTCGGCACTTATTGCACTGCGTAATGCTTTGACGCTGGTGAGTGTTTGCATTTCAGAGGTTCCGTATGGGTGTCTGGGGCTTATTTAAAGCAGTGCTCGTCGGCGGGAAAAGTCTGTTGGCAAACTTCTGTGATGTAGGCCTGTATGGCTGCTTCAATCGATCCGTGTTCGGCCATAAAGTTTTTCACAAAGCGCGCAGGTTGCGGGTTTAAACCCAGCATGTCATGCAAAACCAGCACCTGTGCATCGGTGTCGGGGCCTGCGCCAATGCCAATTACCGGTATCTGAAGTGATTTACTGAGTTGGGCACCTAACTCTCTAGGCACACATTCCACTACCAGCAGTTGTGCTCCGGCCTCTTGTAGCTGCTTTGCATCCTCTAGAATCTGTTTGGCCTGTTCGGCGAGTCGCCCCTGAACCTTGTAGCCGCCAAGGGTGTGAACCGACTGAGGGGTTAAGCC
>JAUXDF010000241.1 GCA_030618505.1 Spongiibacteraceae bacterium
TAGCTGGTTTCGTACGGACTGGTCGCCAAGATGAAAGCGGCGCAGCAGGGCAATGGTTTCGTCCGTGTTGTTAGTGGATTCATCATGGTATCGTTGAATCGGCAGTTGCTTCTTATCTATTGCCCGGTTTTCTGTCATGGAGGTGTGTTCCTGTTTTTATCACCCTGGGTATAACGCAAACTCATTAGTCCCCTCACCCCAGCCCTCTCCCGCAAGCGGGAGAGGGGGCTACAACCCTTTAGGGAGAAGGAGAAAAACGGCGGAAACTAACTAAATCGCAAAATGATCCAGTGCATCATTTAATGCGGCTATTTTCTTATCCACCGGCATCTCCAAACCTAGACGGGTAAAATCACTGTAGCTGGGTGCGTCTGGATCCCAATACAACAAGCCAATCGGAATCGGATCCAGATCATTGGCCAATGTCAGCGCCTTAGCCTTGTCGCTCGGATCATGTTCATGCTGAACGGGAAAACGTGCTGTAATTTTATCATCCAGTTGAATGCCTTTTTCGTGCTTTAATAGCTTGAGCCGCGATGCATCCTTTTTATATTCTTCATAGGTGTGCTCACTGAACTGAGGGCATCGTTGCAGAATTCGCACAAAGCTAAAACCTTTGTGCTCATAGGCGGTCTTTAAGGTTGCATAAAGGTGGGGTACATTCCAGTCAACGGTTTGTGCAACAAAGGAGACGTTACTGACACCCAAAGTGACGGTTAGCGGATTGATAGACGGTAGCGGTGCACCCAGAGGGTGGGTGTTGGTTTTTGTACCCTGGTGAGTTGTGGGTGATGTTTGGGCTTTGGTTAAGCCATAGATAGCATTGTCAAAAACCATCAACACCATATCCATATTGTACCGAATGGCGTGAACCCAGTGCCCGGCACCAATGGAGAAACAATCACCATCACCGGATGAAACCCAAACATTGAGATCCGGTCGCCTTGATTTGATACCGCAGGCGATGGGTAATGCGCGGCCATGTAAACCGTGAAAACCATAGGTAGCCATATAGTGGGGAAAGCGGCTTGAGCAACCTATGCCTGAAACTGATACGGTTTTTTCCGGCGGGAGTTGTTTATCCCGGCAGATACGCTGCACCACACCGAGAACACTGTGTCCTCCACAGCCAGGGCACCAGCGAGCTTCGTTGCCGGTGTAGTCTTCAAGGGTGAAATAGCGTGGAGGCGCATCCAGTGACCAGTCTTCTTTTAAACCAAACATCTCGATTATTCTCCGCTGTTATTGTCAGTCAGACCACTACCCGAGTGATCGTTGCCGAGTCGACGACATATTTCCCGGTAGATGGCACCCGGTTGAATGGGTTGGCCAAAAACGTGAGACCAGGAGTCAATATCCATCAATGTGCGTGCTCTTAAGAGCAGGGCCAATTGCGCGTATCGTTGAGATTCTTCGTTGATATAGGGTTGCTCAATTTCATCGGTATAATTTATTTCGATGGTGATGAGCTGCTTGAACCCGGCGAAGATCTTCTTTAAACCGGGCTCGAGCGGGGAGAGAAAACGTAGATGGACAGCAGATACCTTTATTTCCTCCTTTTGTGCACGCTGTACGGCTTCTTCAATGGAGCCTTTTGTTGATCCCCAGCCGATGATCAATAGGTCTCCGGTTTTTTCGCCGAATATTTCTGGTGGCTTTAAGGTGCTTTGCAATACCGCAATTTTTCGGCTGCGCATCGCACAGCCCTTTTGATGGGAAGCGGGATCATAGGCTACCTTGCTGCGGTCGGTGTGCGAGAGCCCCGTTACCACATACTCCCCTCCCTCCTGTCCGGGAATGGGTCGTTGTGATAAACCGGTTTTTTCATCCCAGTTATAGGCAGGAATGCTTGGATCCCATTTGGATTGGTCGATGGGAGGTGCCAGCCACTCTTCGCAAATTTGTGGGCGAGGGTAGGGTTGAACACCGGTGGCAAGATTGGCATCGGTAAGTAGTATTACTGGTGTGCGAAATTGTTCTGCCAGCTTGCGGGCGGTAACAACAAAGTGGAAACACTCTTCGATAGTGGCGGCTGCCAGGATGATTTTTGGTGTATCACCGGTTGCGCCAAAGAGTGATGCCAATAGATCGCTTTGTTCAACTTTGGTGGGTAACCCGGTGGAAGGACCCCCTCGCTGAACCAGACAAATCACCAGCGGGATTTCAGTCATCACTGCCAGGCCAAGAAATTCGGTTTTTAACGCCAGACCCGGGCCAGAGGTAATCGTGCAGGCGGTTTTTCCCGCATAGGATGCGCCAATGGCAAAACCGATAGCCGCAATTTCATCTTCTGCCTGGTGGACACATCCGCCCACCGAGGGGAAAACACTGGCGATATAATGTGAGGCGGAGGTGGCCGGCGTGATGGGATACATCGAAACCAGTTCCATCCCCGAGGCCATCACGCCCAGGCCAAGGGCCTGATTTCCGTTGGTAACAATCAGCGAGCGATCATTGCTAAGCGGCTGGATATCGAAATTAAATGTCAATTGTGTCGCTGCAAATTCGCACCCGGCTCTGACCAGTTGCTCATTGAGTGCTACTGTCGCCTCTCCTTTTCGTTTGAAAATTGCCTGTATCTCATGGGCGGCCTTATCAAGGTCGCGATTAAGAAGGTGGCAGAGGATGCCCAGTACAAACATGTTTTTGCCGACAGCCGGGGTGGGGGTTATGGCCATGCAAGCCTCCTCCATCGCTAGCTCATGGACAATAAACCCCTGTTCAGTAAAACCTTCGACAGCATTTAGATACTGCTGGACGATCTCCTTATCGGGATCATTACGCCATTTGTTTTCCAGCAGGATGATCGTGCCGGGGCTGTATGCACCATTGGCGATTCGTCCAAACAGTACCTGCTCATTAAAGGCAACAACAAGATTGGCCTCATCCCCCATGTTGGTGATGGCATCAGCACCTACCCTTACACGAATACCGCTGGCACCTGCGGGTGAGCGGGCTGGCGGTTTTATTTCAGCGGGAATGATTTCAACGGTCCAAACCCCGTTGCCCATTTTGGCACTGACGGCACCGAATATCTGTCCTGCCTTTTGTGCGCCTTCTCCAGCGTCACTGACAATTTCAACGATATATTCGTCAACGGATTTCTTACCGGGGCAGGCTGTATTCATTCAGTCAGACTCCATTTGGTGAGCAAAATGAGAGATACAAGTTTTGGGGTGGCGAAGCCGTTATTAATTTCTTTTTTTATCCAAGGCCACGGAATTTATAGTAATGGTATTTATCGAATAATTTGTAGACTTGTATCAACACTAAACCGAGTTACCGGTAAAAAGTTGGAGTTTATATTACTCCCTCGGCAATTTCTTATATGGTGGGGAAAGAGAATTTCAGTCCGCTGTCGAGAATAAGGTAATAAATGGAGTTCTGCATATAGCAGGCAGGAATATTGATGCTGGTTAGTATTGCAAAATTACTTTAGCTAGTGCCCATCCAGAAATTAAACAAAGAGGTTATGGCCAACACCAATCTTGCGACTTAAAGGCCTTGAAAAGGCCTAGGAGCTAGATTGGTGTTGGCCATGACCGGACGTAATTATCGAAAACTACCAGTTTCTGGATGGACACTAGCTAGTCTTTTCCCAAGCCTTGGAAAGTATTGATAGCACATCATTTTTTTCCAAGCCCACAGGGTTTAATATCAGAGAACCATCATCTATAGCTATTTCTGCAATTTTATCAAACTGCTCTACTCTCACCTTTCCAGTCTCCGCCAGTGTGCGGGGTAATTGACAGTGCTGATGAAGTTGTTCTTTCAAGTCATGAATGCTTTGAATGGTTCTGATCGCCATTTTATCGGTTGAAGTAGAGCTATAGACCTCCTTTCCACATAGAGGTAGAAGCAATTCTGCAACCGTGTTGCTGCCTTTATCCAAGTTAAACTCCAGTACATAGGGAAGCAATATACTCATGCATAGGCCATGGGGGATATGGCAGAGTGCCCCAAGGGCGTGGCCTATTGAGTGGACTAAACCGACCATGGAGTTTGAAAAAGCGATGCCTGCCATGGTTGACGCCTGCGCCAGCGCAAAACGGCCTTCTTTGTTGTTCGGATCGTTCAAAACGTGCAAAAGGTTGTCGCTAATTTTCTTAATGGCGGCTACCGCGTAGGCATCGCTCATTGGGTTTTTGCCTAAACAGGTAAAGGCCTCAATAGCATGGGTGAGAGCATCCATTGCCGTCGCTGCGGTAATCTGTGGTGGCAGTGTCAGGGTCATGCGGGGGTCAAGTATTGCTGCATTGGGTAGTAGGAAGGGGGAGCTAAAGATAGTTTTTATTTCCCTTTCGGTATTGGTTATGACTGCGATTGAGGTGACTTCTGAGCCAGTGCCCGCCGTTGTTGGAATAACGAAAAAGGGTTTTAGTGGCTTATTTAATACGTCAATTCCTGCAAAGACCGCCACATCCTCTCCGCCTTCAGAAACCAAAATATTGACACCTTTACTGGTGTCTATGACAGATCCACCTCCAATAGCAATAATGGCATCGCAGTTGTTTTCTAGATAGAGGTGAGCAACGGTGTTGACCAGATCCAGGGATGAGTCAGCTGGAACATTATCAAAAATATTGCTAATTTCAATACTGCTTGAATCAAAAACCTGTGTGATGTGATCGACTAAACCTGCCTTTAGAACCCCTTGGTCGGTGATCAGCAGTGGACGGCAAGCCCCCATCGCTGTGAGTTCATAAGGAATATGTTCGAGAGCTTTAAAACCAGCGATTATTTTTACCGGGCAGAAAAATTGATAAAATGCTTTACTCATATTGGTTATTCCGTATAAACAGATTAAGCAAAATTCGTGTATAAACTTTGCTGGCAATGGTTATTTTTTCGATAAAAGGCAGGTTTGTTGGGTAGTGCTTTACCGCAAGCGTGGCAATCGACTTGGGTAATATGATTGATTCCAGCCGATCCAGGCAACGAACCGTGCGCATTGTCATTGAAATGTCACCATTAACCAGTGTTCTGTCATGGGCAAAGGCAATGGCGGTACTCTCCTGGAATGTAAATATCAGCAAGGCGAGTGCGGGGTGTTTTATGGCAACGCTTACATCGGGTTTTGTTTTTGGCCGGCTGCCAATATAAATTAACTCATTTTTCGCATTTTTTGTTACTACAAAGCCTGCTGAGTCCGGAAGAACTTTCATTTCAAAGGTGAAGTTGTCAGGTAGTGAGGAGAGATCTTTTCTTGTCTTCTCGTCGACCTGACTTAATGCTTGTAAACCGCGACCTATGAAGGACATCATGACCCGAAGGTAGATTAGAGTAATACCAGCCTTGTTACAGTCTCTGAAAATCATCTTGATATTGCTTTCTTTATAAGTAAACGATTGTTGGATTTAAGTCTGTCCGATTTATGTATCAGGAGCTTTGAGTGAAATCAGTATTTC
>JAUXDF010000451.1 GCA_030618505.1 Spongiibacteraceae bacterium
GCTTTTGGATAACCGACATACTGCGTCATAAATCGCATTATTTCTTCGAGCTGCGCATAGCTTAATTCACCGCGCTTCATCGCTGAGCGCGCTTGAATAATGAAGGTCATCTCTTCACCCTGAGCAATAATCGCCCCCAACAAAATCAGCCGGCGCTGTGATATATCGAGACTACTGTCAGCCCACAACTCGCCAAAAAGTGATTCCAGCATATGATCAAAGAACTTGTCCTCACCCTCTGCCGGTGGCTCAGGGAGGTCACCGCAGTAAACGGTGTTAAACATTTCTATACCTTTTTCACGCTTACTCATCAAATTCTCCTATTAAGTTTTTTGATAGCATTTTAAACGCGCATAACCTTCGCCTATGCCGGCGTCGGTAACGAACACAGTCTTTTCTTTACAGTCTATAATGGTCCCCTAACTACCCTTTTAATCAGAACCCGTTTCAAAACTGTACTTTTTCTGCTTTCTTATTAGGCCTTATTTCCAACAGATCGATAGATACGCCGCTGGGACAACTCAGGCAATGCAGCACTGAGCTGGCAACATCTTCCGGCTCCATTCCTTCATACATTGTGCCGCCCAATTGATTCCAGGACTCGACGGCATTTTTTAATCTTCCCAAGTCGAGATCGGCACCAAAACTGGTACTAAAGGATGTGCCGGGGCGCACGATAGTCACGCCAACATGGTCATCCTCAAGCTCACGACGAAGCTCTCTGGTGAATCGCTCAACAGCCGCCTTACTAGCGGCGTAAACGGACAGGTGAGCCATTTCATCATAATGAAAGGCACTGGCCGAGGAAATATTAATAATACGAGCACTATCACTTTTTTTGAGATAAGGCAGTGCCGCTCGACAACAATAAATTGTCCCCAAAAAATTAGTATTTACCTGCAGCTGAAGTTCACTATCAATCAGCTCATCTATACGGCCAACTTTCGCCAAGCCGGCATTATTAATCAAGCCATCAATTCGACCAAAATGCTGATAAACTGCGTTAAAGGCTTCACTGACCTGAGCACTATCGCCAACGTCAGTGACCCGAGTCATCACCGCACCCTCTGGCAATTGCTCAAGTGCAGCGTCCAAGGCCTGACGGCCACGACTGAGTAAGGCTACCTTTGCGCCTTGATCAATCAATACTTTGGCGATCGCCAAACCATAACCCTTGGAGCCACCGGTAACAACAAAGACCTGATTGGCAAGAATAGCAGAACGCTCGACTCTCATCCCTACACCCCAATTGCTATGGTTTTGGTTTCAAGGTATTCCTCAAAACCCTCAGGCCCCATTTCTCGACCTACGCCACTTTGCTTGTAGCCTCCGAAGGGGGAGTCAGGTGCAAAAAAGTTACCGCCATTAACATTTACAATTCCCGCACGAATAGATTTCGCGACTCGCAGAGCACGCTCTTCATCAGCAGAAACCACCGCTGCACCCAGCCCATAAACTGAATCATTGGCGATACGAATGCCATCGGCCTCATCCTTATAAGGAATAATCGTCAGCACAGGACCGAATATTTCCTCACGGGAGATACAAGTCTGTCCGCCTTCGTCAACAAGCACGGTTGGCTCCACGTAAAAACCTTTTGATAAGTTCTCAGGCACACCGCCACCCACAACCAACCTTGCGCCCTGCTCGATACCTTTTTTGATTAAACCCAACACGCGTTGGCGCTGCCTTTCATTAATGAGAGGCCCCATGATAGCCCCCTCAGCTTCCGGGTCACCGCAGGTAATAAAACCCATATAGGTTTTCAGTAATTCTTCAGTTTCAGCGAGGCGATCCTGGGGGACAAGCAGGCGAGTAGCAATCACACAACCCTGACCTGCGTGATAACAAACGGCAAGGCAGCTTAATAGGGCACTGGAAAAATCGGCATCATCCAAAATCAAATTGGGCGACTTTCCACCAAGCTCCAGAAAAACACGTTTTACAGTAGCGGCCCCGTTAACCATAATCTGTTTACCAACAGCGGTTGAGCCGGTAAAGGAAACCATATCCACACGAGGATCAGTCGTCAGCAGCTGACCAATTTCAGCTGGATCACTGGCACTCAAAATATTAAGCACACCCGCTGGAATATCAGTATGCTCTTTCACAATTCGACCTAGCAGCGTTGCCGTCCAGGGCGTATCCGGTGCGGGTTTTAAAATAACCGTACATCCCGCCGCTAGTGCCGGGATTATTTTTGCAATAATAATTTGCACGGGGAAATTCCAGGGTGTAATGGCGACCACAACGCCTGCCGCCTCCTTGCAAACAATACGGCGGCTGGTCATACCCAGAGATTCGTCGGTGTACTCGCCAATATCTTTTTGCCACTGGAAATTTTCCAGGTAGTTCAAAGTCCAGTTCAGCATCCCTAGCGGGCCAACGGCCTGAGGACCATTGGCGTTATGACGAGTTGAGCCCGCCTCGGCTACTACCGCATCCTGTATTTCCTTTAAACAGGTTTTCATCCCCTGCTCCAGCTGCCTTAAACACTGCAGGCGGAAATTGTGATTAGTGCTCCAGTCCGTTTCATCAAAGGCGCGTCGAGCGGCGGCCAAGGCCTGCTCTGCATCATCAAGACTGGCATCGGCTGCGACGCCAATAATTTCACCCGTCGCGGGTGCAATATTATTGTAGGTACGACCATTTGATGCCGCTCGCAGCTCGCCGTCAATCA
>JAUXDF010000041.1 GCA_030618505.1 Spongiibacteraceae bacterium
CCAATGCGAGCAAACTGTGGCCGCCAGCGCAAAAAAGCCATTGCCACAGCAAACAGTAACGCAAGGGTGTAGATAGGATCGATAATGGAAATAATATTCCAGGCACTGCGTTCATCAGAAAAAGGCCACAACAGGTGCGTTCCATAACTGGTACAGGCATCCAGCAATCCAGCGGTAGCATATCCCAGCGTGGCAAAAAGGTAGATCCGTGAAAAACGCATTCCCTGTCGAAGAAAGGGCCAAAGAAGCAAGGCGGCAAGCAATCCCCCAAGCGGTATAAAAATAAGCGAATGGGTAAAGTGTCGATGAAAATCGAGATGAAGTAGAGGATCACTGCTTGATTGAATAAACACATCCAAATCAGCAATCATCCCCCCCACCAAGCCTGCTAAGGTAGCTTTGCGTAACTCTTTTTTATTGGCACAGGACTGCGCCAAAACGGCGCCAGTCAAGCCCTGACTAATTGGATCCATAGACCTTGTTACTCATATTATTTATAGGCAAACCTACTTTCGGCAGTATATAACGGCTATTTTCAAGAACTGGGCACTGCATACAGACTAGCGGTAATCTTCAGCCGAACGCCAGGGTTTTTGTGCCAACCAGATCGTATGGCAACTGACTTTACCCTTGCGAGCTCTTACCGTGTGCATCGAGACATTAAAGCGGGATTTTTTAAGCCGAATGGTAAATAGCGGATCAGGGCCCGCTGACCAGATAGCTAAAATGCCTTCGGGATGAAGCTTTTTATAGATGGCGTTCAAGCCTTCCAAGGAATACAGCCAGTGATTATCATCGCGGGTAAGACCTTCAGGGCCGTTATCAACATCCAGTAAAATGGCGTCGTAATCTGGTTTCTTATTTATCAGTAATTCAGTGACATCACCAATATGGACCTGTGTTCGACTATCGTGAAGTGGCTGCCCGGCACAATCTCCTAAAGGCCCCCTATTCCATTCGACAACCTCGGGAATCAATTCTGCCACCGTTACTTGTGCAGAAGGCGGCATCGATTTAAGGGCCGCGGCAAGTGTAAAACCCATACCTAAACCACCCACCAGCACGCGAGCATCAGCCACTGACTTGAGTCGCTCACAACTGAGTTCGGCCAGCGCTTCTTCAGAGCCATGCACACGACTATTCATCAGCTCACCACGCACACCACTGAGGCGGATGGAAAATTCTTCTGCTCGTTGTGACAATTTCAGCTCACCCCCGTTGTTGGGGATTTTTGCAATACCTAATACTTTCCAGGGGTTCATGCCACCTCTTTCAATGATGCTTATTTAAAGACAGAGCGCACTCTAGCATAGACTCGCAGGGGAAACCGCGTAAGCGCCAGCCTTATCCAGGAAACTCCGCCCCCTCTATGGTCATTAAGGCTGAGGCAACAATCTTCAAAAATATCAGCATTCGATGTCTCATGAGCAATTTATAGTGTATAAGTGCGGGCAAATACTATTTCAAGTACAACAGGAACTCACGATGTCTGATAAATTCTTCTTCAAGGGGCGCCCGGGCAACAAACCCAAAGATTTCAGCTTTGGCTTTAGCACCAAGCGCGAAATCAAACCAGGTACCGCAGAGCACCCTTTAGCACTAACGGTAGCAACACAAGAGCGAAAAATAGAAATTGAAGATCTTGTTGAAAAACATGCGCTTTTCGCTAATATCACGATCAATGAGGAGACCGCAGAAAACCTTGCGGAACTCGATTGTATTTTGAATAAACCTGAAACGGTCGCAATAAAGAAAACCCCCAATAGAAATGACCCTTGCTCCTGCGGTAGTGGTAAAAAATATAAAAAATGTTGTGCTTAACTCAAGACTGGAAGGCTTAGTATAATTAGGCTGCAATACGCGTTAATCAACTTGTCAGGTAAAAAATGAGTATTCAAGAGATCGCCCTGTCCCAGAACCAAAAGAAGAAATTGCTCAAAGCTATAAAAGATAAAAGTGTGCTATTTGAAGATGACAACGGGGATATAGTACTGGATATTGTCGTTTACCTGAACCTCAAAAAAGACCAGGATACCGCGCCAATTGAAGCGATTTTAGGTGATGATGTTCTGGATCTTACCGTGCAGTATATTATTTTTACGTAAACAAGGGACATCCGCCACCAAGAGCCGAAGAACAAAAAAAAGGAGTAGACACAGCAATGTGCTCACTCCTTTTTCTTTATTCGAGGATTGATAAATTTGCTATAAACCCTATAAAACAGCGCTAATCTTTCCCATAAATAGTTTGGTTTTGACACGCATATGCGGCGTTAAAAGCAGGCTGTTGAAATTTTTTCAACTCCAGACTGACAAAATCCACCGGGATCGGATTACGCTTGATCTGCGCTTTTATCGCACTCTGGGATATTAACGAAATGGGCAAGTCAATCAGCTGAATCGCCGCTTCCAGCTTAAAACTGGTGGCACTGCCCATCCACTTGCCTTTTTGGTCACGCTCAATAATGACCACCTCATCAACTTTGTAGTCGCCCATCAACTGAGTAAAGGCCGCTTGAAAACCACGGATTGCTTCGGCTTCAACAGATTGAGAAACAGCAAACAAGCGCTGACGACACTCCGGCACATCAAATACGCCAGCTTCATGCCCCAATATACAAATGATGGCTTCGCCACCTTTTAATTCTACGCCACAAACTCGCATGCTAAACCTATAGAGAAGTGATTAAAGGTAATATTGTAACCGTAATTGCCCCCTCTGTATGCGATAAAGGAGCAAGAGAAAAACTATAAACCGACAAAGGCCTGCCAGGATAATAAGGCTTGTTTAAAATCCTGCAGCCCACACTCAGCATAGGATTCCTCATTATACAGACTGGTATCCTCGGGTAGCTCCCCATCCGGATCAAAATCGAGAGCTAAAGCAATGACTTCTATTTCATCGTGGTTAACCACTAGCTGAAACTCTGAGCCAAGAATTTGGTGATTACCGCAACGATTTATCTCAAACTGCTGAATGATATCCAGTAGATCTTCTATGCGACGCCGGGAGCTGCACAGCTCTTGTGAAAACCAGCGACCCAAGGCTTCATGCCCTAACGAAAACCGGGCGACGGGCTGACGATACTCATCATAGGTAAATTCAAAATCCACAACTGTCTCTACTTCCTATTTACTCATAACATAAGACTGGATCGCCACACACTACTGCCTCACGCAAGATATAAGGCGTTTAGGGCTTCTGGGAGCCTCAGGTCATGACGCCAAAAGGATTTGCTTTGACAACCTGGTTACCTTGTTGTTTGTTCTTATTCGCCAGTTTAACCTTTTTTGCCATTAAGCCTCGCTTGTCGCTGTGGCATTCAAACTCAACATTAACCCCAACCTTCAAAAACTGACACTTAATGAGATCCGCCTTTCGCACCATGATATCCGGCCCACCACCGTTATCAAGAAACCCATAGTCCTTATCTCGAAACCACTTTTTTACCACTGTTTGCATACTTTCTCCTTCCTTATCAGATGAGGCGCTAACACCATTGCGCCTTAAACAGTTGAAACGTTACCTTTCACTTTCAGACCCAAAGCCAATTAATTTATGTCCCAGGCCAATCAGAAATCGCCACACTTCGATAAGCATCAATAAAGTTTTGCGGCATTTTTCTCACTCCATGACTGTCCATATCAACACAGACAAATTGCATCAGCCCTCGAGTGACTGTTTTACGATCCTTTAAGCGTATTATTTGAAAACGCCGATCCTTAATCAACTTCTCTCCCCAATCGAGAACCCAGGTGCCAATCATCAAGTGATCTCCAGCACGGGTTGCCAGCTCGTAGCTAAAATCACTACGACGTATAGCCAAGGCTCTACGGGTTTGGCAGAAGTCCTCAATATGAACGCCTAAGGCAGCGGAATGCGCCCAAGCGGTTTCCTCGCACCATCTAATATAGTGTGTATTATTCGTATGCCCCAGGCGATCAATTTCGTTGTCAGAGACCTTAATTTCGGTAATAAACGGATCGTGATGATCCCATGGTAATTGTGGTAAATTCATAACTTCAAGTTAACAGTTTTTTACTGTTACCGTTTAATGAATGAGCGAGTGACACGTTAAACTCTCTCATCAAAAGATGTCTTGCCATTTTACAGTAGATTTGCTGAAATCCAATAGCTGACAAGCAGACATACAATACAGTAGTACAGCTCAGGTTCAAGCACGGCAGATATAGCGTAGAACGTAAAATAGTGAACTATCACTTTGAGTTATAAGCAATATTTTGTCTGGCTAACACCTGACCAAGCGGCCAAAACACCATTGTCCATCATCTATCTCTGCAGTAGAATACCACGCGATCACCTCGGTCGCTAATCACTAAGGAATTTCTATCCATGAACCTGCCGTTTTTGGACGGACGTTGACTAACCCTAAATGCATCCGACAAACAACATTGGAAATACCACCATGATGGATAGACTCAACCTGGCAAGTTCCTTTGCCGCCTCAATTCTGGCGCAGGGCCGAGGCATCGCTGCCACCACCGCACCGCAACACCCCAAGAAGACACTGAAACTTTACGATATAGAGAACTGCCCCTATTGCAGAATCGTGCGCGAAGTGTTGACCAAACTAGACCTCAATGTGGTTATATATCCCTGCCCGAAAAATGGTACTCGTTTTCGCACGAAACTGGAACAACTCGGTGGAAAATCGCAATTCCCTTTCCTGATTGATCCCAACACCGATACACAATTGTATGAATCCGAGGATATCATTCATTATCTATTGCAAACTTATGGCCATGGACGCCGCATACCCGGCACATTTGAAATTAAATATGTGAGAACCCCCTCCTCAATGGTCATCAGTGGCGCCCGCATATTATCCGGGATGCTGGCCTGCGAATCGAAACAACCCAAAAAACTGCTGGAACTGTACAGTTTTGAATCCAGCCCTTATGCGCGACTGGTTCGGGAAAAATTATGTGAGGCAGAAATACCCTACATCGTACGCAACGTCGGCAGAACACAATGGCAGGATTATCTGCTGCCACCGATGAGGAAAAAATTACTGAAAGAATACGGCCCGACTAACCAGAACCGTATTGATCTGATCCAGAGAAGTGGACAAGTCACTGTACCTTACCTTGTTGATCCCAACACTAAACAGGAAATGGGCGAATCGGCAACTATTATCGACTATCTGGAAACAACTTATTGTACACAGGCCGATTAGCCAAAATTAATGCTCTAATCAACCCGGCTGAGGATAAACCAGACGATCCAGCACCCAGTAAAGTGGACCACCAAAACTAAAACGGGATATTTTTGTTTTGGTGTAAACATCTTCAGCCAGTATTTCGCCTGCAGCCATCAAACCACTTTCGATCGCAGGGCCAATGCCCTCGCCCATATCCATCGATGCCAAACCAGCTGAATCCCCAATCAAAAAGCAATTATCTTGTTTGAATTCGCCCTCAAAGGAGTGTAAAAAATAAGGGTGCCCAGTCACTTTGAGCTTATCAGCAGTTGCTTGATCCAGCAGTTTTTGTTTTACAAGATCCTCAATAAAACATTTAAAATGCTGATGAATATTATTATCTGCCTTTTTAAAATAAGAGGAAATCCCGCCAATACCAATATTAATAACCCCATCACCCTTGGGAACGTACCAGGAATAACCTCTTAAACCTCGATAGAAAAAGAACAGATGACAACGCTTGTCGGTATAAGGATATTCAAACTCAAGTTCCAGAGTCGCTAACTGATTACTCTTGATACGGCTTTTTGCAAACAGGTTTCGCCTCACCGGGCATTGTGTACCACCGGCACCGATCAAATATTTGCAGCTGTATTTGTCATCGATAATATAACGTCCATTTTCCTGACGAATAGACTTAACCGAGTGGTTCTCTACGGCAGCACCGGAGCGCTTAAGCAGCCATTGGTCGAACTCAACTCGACGAATAGAGTAGTTATCCCAGCGGGTAGGAAACCAGGGCAGACCAATACGCAGGGGTGCAATATGCATCCTTACATCCAGACTTGTCATGGTATGAGGATATTCTTCTGCAGTGAACTGTAGATCATCCATGACCTTTGAGGTAATCCAGCCAGCACACAATTTGACACGAGGAAAACTTTGCTTTTCCAGTATTAAAACATCAACGCCCTTCTGCTTAAGCTTCCAGGCACAAGTGGAGCCAGAAGGCCCGCCACCGATAATGATAACCTCATGTTCTTTCATAAGACCTGCACCGACAATAATAACTCTCTCTCACTGGCCATTTTTCTCATCCCTACTGAGTTCTGTTATTGGTGTTATCAGCGATAGGTCACAGGGCGCGATCCTGCATCACTAGACACAATATTGGTGCGGAGGCCGCACCCTACTATTTGAGTTCCATTATTGGTGTTAAATTCGTAGGGTGCGGCCCCCGCACCATTAGCCCAAAGGAATTGGACGTGACAAACCCTGAGTATCCTTCAGCTTTTTCATTCCCCAAAGGCAGGCGACAATAAAAGCCAAACAGCCCCACTGCGCAGGTGTTAAACCCCAGTAGCGAGGATTGTCTTGCAGTGGGCGTAAAAACTCCATAAAAAATCGTGTCGGCCCATAGGTGAGCACTAACAACATAGAGTAAAAACCATGAAAACGAGGCTTGCGATCCAGCAATTTGAACACTGCCAGAGCAATCATCGAATAGAATACCTCATACAAACCCATATCATGGACTGCAACCACCCCCGGATAATCGACAGGGACTTGATCGGCATAACTAATAACAGCAGGATAGCCCTGTTCAATGCAGTGACTAAAGCGTAGATCCGCTGGCTGATAGGACATCCACTGGGGAAACTCTATGGTGTGACCCTCAACCGGGCGACAAAAACGCCCAAGGAAAAAGCGTGTAGCCGTCCCCGGATGTTCGTGGTTAATGGTGCAGCCAATACGGCCAAAGATCCAGGCGGCCAAAAATCCAAAGATAATACAGTCGGCATAGGGCCAAAAAGGCTTCTTGCGTTTATGAAAGATAACAATAAAGGCAATCAGCGCAAAGATAAAACCACCAAAACTGGATAAACCCCCGGTTAAATCGAGAAAAAGCATCGGATTGGCAAAATACTCTTTAGGATGATAAAAGAGCCCATAACCCACATGACCGCCAACAATGACCGCCAATACGGCCCAAATAAAAATCTCGTTGAGAATTTGCGGGTCGTAACCGATACGCTTGGCTCTGTTAGTTGCAACGACTTTGGCCAATATCGCACCAATCGCCAGAGAAAGGCCAAAGCCATAAATAGTAAAAGAGTCCGCTGACATAAAACCGGGTAGCGGAATATCAAATTTGATGGTCTGAAAATAAGGGATCAAGGGCTGCATTGTTTACATCTTGTGCTGATTATAATTATTGAATGTGACCCAAGGCCTGTAAATCGGCGACTTTCGAGCTCGCCCAAGCCTTTGTCAAATATCGGTGATGAAAATCGCAGCATAGCGAATAATGCTGATAATGCATAGCCCGATTTCTACCAAAACACCTTCTGCCCAAAGGAGTTCAGGACTTTATCGCTTAGTGGTATGATCGGGCTATAACAACAATACTGCTCACCATACCTACAGTAAGGATTTCACCCCTGATGTCATTCGTCGATAAATACGTCATTAAAAAGCTAAACGAAGCGGATATAGAGATTAACGGCTCTCGGGACTGGGATATCACCGTTTACGACAACAGCTGTCTTCGGCGCATTGTTACCCACGGTTCAATGGCTTTAGGGGAAACCTATGTCGAAAAACTTTGGGATGCTCCCCGTGTCGATCAGGTGATTGATAAAATTCACCTTGCCTCCCACGGTGATATTCAAAACACCATTCCAGCCTTGGCCTCAAAGTTTTATGGCAAATTTGTCAATCAGCAAACACGCTCACGCTCAAAAACTGTCGGTGAACAGCACTACGATATTGGCAACGATTTCTACGAAAAAATGCTGGATAAACGCATGCTCTACACCTGTGCCTACTGGAAAGATGCAGACAATCTGGATCAGGCACAGGAAAATAAACTACAGCTCATCGGCCAAAAATTACAACTCGAACCCGGCATGCGGCTACTGGATTTAGGCTGCGGCTGGGGCGGTGCCGCAGGGTACTTTGCAGAGACTTTTGGGGTGGAAGTGCTTGGCGTCACCATATCCAAAGAACAGGCGATATGGGGACAACAAAAAAACCAGCACCTACCTGTCGAGATTCGACACTGCGATTACCGTGATGTGCAAAACGAGACAAAAAAGTTTGACCGGGTAGTCAGCATTGGCCTGATGGAACACGTTGGCCCTAAAAACTATCAGTCGCTTATTGAAATTGTAAAACAATCGCTCACACCCGACGGACTGGCTCTGCTCCACACCATTGGCCGAAAAACCGAAGACAAGGTAACCGACCCCTGGTTTACTACTTACATCTTTCCCAACGGCTACCTGCCCTCCCTCGCTCAGTTCGCCCGCGCCGTTAACGACACCATGGTTATTGAAGACATTCATAACATTGGCAATCACTACGATCGAACACTACTCGCCTGGTATGATAATTTTGTCGCTCATTGGGATCAATTTAAAGACCAATACCCCGATAATTTCTTTAGAATGTGGGAATATTACCTACTCGCCTCGGCGGGCTCATTTCGTGCCCGCCACCAACAACTCTGGCAAGTGGTTCTGTCCCCGGATGGTGTAATTGGTGGTTATGAGAGCGTGCGCTAAACAGCATTAATGGCCTGTTCACCGCCTTCAATGGGTATTTAAGCAATTTATCTCCTCCAGAGTCTTTACAAAGGCAATATAGATGAGAGATAGTGCAAATCTGCACTAATTAGTGCCCATCCAGAAATTAGACAAAGAGATCCTGGCCAACGCAAATCTTGCGACTTAAAGGCCTTGAAAAGGCCTAGGAGCTAGATTTGCGTTGGCTAGGAGCGGACTTAATTTTCGAAAACTTCCGGTTTCTGGTTAGGTACTAATTAAGAACAACAGCACAGCCGCTGGTGAAACCACGGCCACTTTAACAAGGAAAGGTATGATGCTAAAAAAAATAGAAGCCAAATATCATATGACCAAAAACCCTGTCACATTCAAAGCGGATACCGAAATTTTTGACGCTATCAGCGTTATGCTGGAAAAGAAAATTTCCGGGGCAACGGTGCTCAACGAGAAGAAAGAGGTGGTTGGCGTAATTTCTGAATTTGACTGTTTAAAAGCAATACTTAGCGGTAGCTACTATGAGCATGCTGGCGGCACCGTCGGTGAATTTATGACCGCTGAAGTGGAAGTGGTTGACAAAGAAATGGATATTTTAAAAGTTGCGGAACGACTGATTAAAGGCAAACGCCGAAGACTTCCCATTGTTGAGGATGGTAAATTTGTTGGTCAGTACAGTATTCGAAGTATTCTTAATGCGGTAAAAGATTTCAATAAAAAATAGGCCTGATGCAGGGATATTCAAGCCTCACATTAACGGTAAGCTTTGCCGTTAATGTGAGGCTTGTTAATTTTAGCGCTTCATGAATTATTTTTTGATAACTACTCAGTAAAGACACAAGCTCGTCATTCCGGTACTCTTTTTGGCCGGAATCCAGTTTGCAGGACTCTGGATCCCCGACAAAATACTTCGGGAATGACGAAAATGGTGAATTCAAAGTGTTTATTCATTTTTCAATCAGCCAGCAATGGTGAATGGATTGATTTCTTTTAAAGTCCATATCAATCGTGCTTTTTGAAATATCTTTTACGGTGTAATTCTGCTCAATCTCATCACTCAATTTAAATCGACGCAGATTATTCGAGAAAATCAGCTGCCCGCCATCCGCTAACAGCCGCATGCTGTCGTTAATCAACTCTTCATGATCACGTTGAATATCCAACACGCCTTCCATTCTTTTCGAGTTAGAAAAGCTCGGTGGATCAAGAAAAATCAAGTCGTACTGCTCATTACACGCCTTTAACCACTGCAGGCAATCAGCCTGAATAAAATGATGATTACTTTCGCTGAGACCGTTGAGGGCAAAATTCTTTTTTGACCAGTTGATGTAACTGGCAGACATATCAACACTTGTCGTTGTGCTCGCTCCACCCTTTGCCGCATGCAATGAAGCAACACTGGTATAGCTGAATAAATTCAAAAAACGCTTACCCTTTGCCATCGAGGCAAGCTGTAAACGAAGCGGGCGATGGTCAAGAAAAAGCCCCGTATCAAGATAATCCTGCAGATTAACCAACACCCGACAATCGCCCTCGGTCACCTGAAAAAAAT
Organism: Spongiibacteraceae bacterium; assembly: GCA_030618505.1. GTDB lineage: Bacteria > Pseudomonadota > Gammaproteobacteria > Pseudomonadales > PIVM01 > JAUXDF01. Next base: position 10,274 of record JAUXDF010000041.1, read on the forward strand.
GGCCCGCTGAATCCAGTTTATCATATTGCGCACTGCCTTTTTGTACACGTCGCTGCTTGTAAACCACTTTATCAGCATCAACCTGAAAGGCCACCGGCACCGCCTGCTGCACTTCTCGAAAACGTTTTAACGCACTCACCGGATCGACACTTTTAGGTGGTGCATATTCGCTGACTTGTATCCAGTCACCGTAGCGATCAACCGCCACCGCATATTCAGGCATATCGGCATCATAGACCCGATAGCAGCTGATGTTATTTTTCCTCGCCCATTTACCCAGTAGCTTGATATTCTTTTTAAGCCTGTTGGCGAGCATTTGCGCGCCGCCGCTAAGCTCTACGGGCTTTGCAGCCAACTCTGTAGGTTGCGATCTATCAGCGGCCCGGGCATCTGCGACTTGGGTGTCAGCAGCTTGGGTGTCAACATCAACAGCTTGGGTGTCAGCGGTTTGGGTACGACTCTTGTCGTTGTGAGGACTGGCTTTACCACTGTCCTTTTTGTAAAGATCAATCAGCATTAACTTTGAGGCAATAGCCCCGTTATAGAGCGAATACTGTTTATGGCTGTACAAACCCATCGCCTTGGCAAGATCTTGATTACCGGTAAAAATGGCCGCCTTCCAACCAGAAAAGTCCTCTTTCAGACGCAGCCCAAGGTGCTCATAGAGCAACAGTAAAGTATCCTTTTCTCCGAGCCGCTCGCCGTAGGGTGGATTGCTGAGCACCAGGCCAAATTCGGTATTTGCCGGCCGTTGCAGCCTTGCCAGCTCCTGACAGCCAACACTGAGGTAGCCATCAAGCCCGGCCTGACTGATATTTTGCTGTGCTCGACGAATAACCTTTTGGTCGGCATCATATCCCCTGATCAACGGTAAACCCTTGGCAAGCCCTGCCTCTCGGCGCTGCTGGGCTTCGGTGCATATTTTCTCCCAAAGAACCGGGACATGTCCTAACCAACGATCAAAACCATGCCCTGATCGCAAAATACCGGGGGCAATATCCGCTGCCATCCAGGCCGCCTCTATCAGGAAAGTGCCAGAACCACACATAGGATCAAGCAAAGCATAACCCTGCTGCGCCAGCGCTGGCCAATCAGCCCGGAGTAATATCGCCGCCGCCAAATTCTCCTTCAAGGGCGCTGCACCCTGCCCACAACGATAAGCACGACGATGCAGGCTTCCCCCCGAAAGATCAATGCCTATGCTTAACACGCCTTTGTGGAGTCTGGTATGCACCCTGACATCAGGCTGCTCAGCACAAACATCGGGCCTTCGCCCTACGCGGTCACGAAAGGTATCGACAATCGCATCTTTAATCCGCAGTGCACCGTAATGGGTATGACGAACGCCATCGCTGCGGCCAACAAACTCGACCGCAAAAGATTGATCAACACCGAAATGATCCAGCCAGTCAATCTTCTTAGCCGCCTCGTAAACGTCCTCACCGCTCTCAATTGCGCTAGAAGCCTCCAACACCAAAACAACACGATTGGCCAGCCTCGACCACATACAGGCCCGATAGGCGACCTCAAGTTCAGCTTCAAACCAGACAATGGAAACAGACTCTTTGGTATTTTCAGCGCCCAAAGACTGTAATTCTTCGGCTAAAATATGCTCTAGTCCCTTCGGGCAAGTGGAAAAAAACCGCTTAATCGCCATTAAACACCACCAAATGCAATAGACTTTTTCATTATATTAAAACCTTTTTAATATCTTTTAGTTACAAAAAACCAGAGTCTCAGACAAAATACAAGCACTTAGCTCAATATACTCCAGCTTTGTCTAGCTCGCTAAAAAAACCTGAGAATTTATTAGTCGACAAAAAGCAAAAAATTTGTTTTTTTAATAGTATGGCCTTTGAAAGTAACTGAGGCCGCGATGGACATCAAACTCCTCAACTTTAACCATAAACACTGACAGGAAACAAAATAGAAAACTATTAAAAACAACAACATAATGGAACACCTGAGAGGTTTAGTGCATGAGAAGACAAAAACGTGATATGAACGAAAGAGCTTTTCAACGTGGATATCAAGCCGGTGTGACGGGGAAATCCCATGACTCCTGCCCCCATGAAAACGGCGATTCACGCCAACAATGGGTCAACGGTTGGCGCGAAGGTCGTGTTGACAATTGGGAAGGATTCACCGGAGTCGCCGGAGTTCACAAGGGCGTAGCCCACTAAATACACATTTCCATATAAATTGAAACAATGCTTTTTCGCATATTCGGCCCGCTCTGCGGGCCTTTTCATTGAAGCCTACTATCACAATTACTTAACCAGAAATAATTGCCCTGTTCACCTCGCCTATCAACTTTGGCCCATGATAAACAAAACCACTGTATAACTGCACTAGACTGGCACCAGCCTTAATCTTCTCAACACCACTGGGCCCATCAACAATTCCGCCCACCCCTATAACCGGCAGCTTACCGTCAAGCGCAACACAGAGCTTTCTAACCACCTCTGTAGACTTTTCCGTCAGTGGGCCACCACTTAAACCACCCGCCTCTTGCGCATGCTGCAAGCCTTCTACACCCGCTCTTGATATCGTAGTATTGGTAGCAATCACACCATCAAGCTCAAATTCAATTAAAGCCCTGGCAACATCCTCAATATCGTCATCTGCCATATCAGGTGCTATCTTCACCACCAGCGGGACATAACGCCCATATTGTGCATGCAGCTGTTGCTGCTCCGATTTAATGCCTTCCAGCAAATGCCTGAGCGGCTCACCAAACTGAAGATCGCGCAGACCGGGAGTGTTGGGCGAGGACATGTTAACGGTAATATAAGATGCCTGCGGGTAAACTTTTTGCATGCAGCTGCGATAATCATCCACTGCGCGCTCAAGCGGGGTATCAAAGTTCTTGCCGATATTAATGCCCAGCACGCCTTTATAACCGGCATTTTTCACCTGTTCTACAAGGTGCTCAACACCCAGATTATTAAAGCCCATACGATTAATAATCGCCTGCTTTTGCGGAATACGAAAAAGACGTGGTTTCGGATTACCAGGCTGAGCCCTCGGCGTAACCGTGCCAACCTCCAGAAAGCCAAAACCCAACGCAGCAAGCCCGACAATATGATCAGCATTTTTATCCAGACCCGCCGCCAAACCTACCGGATTAGGGAAGTGTAAGCCCATCACCTCACTGGGCTTATCAAGTGTATTAGCGCCCAGCAAACCACTTAAACCCAGTCGGGCCAGCAAATCCATCCCATTCAAAGCCAAATTGTGCGAAGCCTCTGTAGGTAGCTGAAACATAAGCTGTCGTAATAGCGAATACATGCTTAAAACCCTCTGAGCCCCGTCGATAAAGGCCTTCTGCAAAAAAAGCGCAAGGATATACGAAATACGTGGCAAGGGAAAACCGGATTTATCAAGCTTTTTCAAACCAGGATGTGGAAAGCATCACGAAAGCTAATACCAGATCTCAGGATATTCTCGACACCCTCCTCTATAATGAAAAGAACTATTTGATAACAAAGACATTATGGCAATTGAGCACCAACAGCTGATCGAGATGGTAGACAAGATTCCCGCCTTCCCCGAAAGCGTGCATCAGGTTCTAGCCCTAACGGCGAGTGCAGATTGTTCACCAAAAGCTCTGGTCGCGGTTATCGAACGAGATCCCATCCTAACCCTGAAAGTCCTTAAACTGGTTAACTCGGCTTTTTTTGGTTTATCCAAGGAAATTGATACCGTTAACCGTGCGGTCATTTACGTAGGTATCAACACCATTAAAAACCTTGCGATCAGCGTAGCCACCGCCGGCTCCCTGCCAACAACCAATAAAGCAGGTCTTAATATGAATGACTTCTGGAAGCATTCATTATCTGTTGGTGTGATCGCAAAACTTCTGGCAGCCAACCGGGATATTAAAGGCGCCGATCTTTCCAGTTTTTTTGTTGCAGGCCTCCTGCACGATAT
>JAUXDF010000185.1 GCA_030618505.1 Spongiibacteraceae bacterium
TGGGTTGTGGTACCGGATATTTCAGTGTCGCGCTCGCAAGGCGGTTTTCATCCGCACAGCTTTTATCCCTGGATCTGGCGCAGGGTATGTTGCGTTATGCAAAGGCGCAGTATTCCTCTGCAGCACAGTGGATTGGTGGTGATGCTGAATCACTTCCCCTGGCTGATAACAGTGTCTCCCTGCTTTTTAGTAGTCTGGCGATTCAGTGGAGTGAGACACCACAGCTGATTTTTAATGAAGCCCAACGAGTTTTGCGAAATGATGGCGTGTTTGTATTTGCTACCCTGGGTGCAGAAACCTTGAAGGAGCTACGCCAATCCTGGCAGCAGGTCGATGACTACACCCATGTGAATCGCTTTGTCGAGTTGCCTGAGCTGGAAAAAAACATTGTTGATTCAGGTCTTCAAATTGAGGTGCTGGAGCAGCAAACGCAGGTGATGGAATACTTTGAGCTTAGAGAATTAACCCGTGAGCTTAAAGCACTGGGAGCGCATAATTTAAATCAGGGAAGACCGAAAGGACTGACTGGTCGCGCTAGAATTAAGGCCCTAAAAAATGCTTACGAAAATTTTCGCGACAGCGCTGGACGTTTACCGGCGAGCTACGATGTAATTTATGCTGTTGTAAGAAAAAGAGTTAAGAAAAATTAGCTAGTGCCTAACCAGAAACCGGAAGTTTTCGAAAATCAAGTCCGATCCTGGTCAACGAAAATCTCGCTCCTAGGCCTTTTCAAGGCCTTTAAGTCGCAAGATTTGCGTTGGCCAGGATCTCTTTATCTAATTTTTGGATGGGCACTAGCTAAGAAAAAAGAGTTAATAGCACAGGGATTATTTCGCCAATGGCAAAAAGTTATTTTATTACCGGTACCGACACCTCGGTGGGAAAAACCTGTGTAGCCGCCGCGCTCCTTCACCTGGCGGCCAAAGAGGGTTTGTCAACCGCGGCGGTTAAACCGATAGCGGCTGGTTGTGAGCAAACCGGGCAAGGCTTGCGTAATGATGACGCCTTGATTTTACAGCGAGAGTGCACACTTTCGCTGGAATATCAGCAGATCAATCCGGTTGCGCTGGAGCCGGCTATTGCGCCACATTTGGCTGCTGAACAGGCCGGTAAGCGCTTAAGCAATACCCGTCTGGCCGGCTATTGTCGTGGCGTAATGATGAGCGGTGCTGATTTTGTAGTGATTGAGGGCGCTGGTGGTTGGCGTGTGCCCATCAATCCTGTCGAAAAACTCTCAGGCTTGGTAAAAGAGCTGAATTTGCCGGTGATTATGGTCGTAGGTATTCGCCTTGGCTGTATTAATCATGCTTTGCTGACGGCTGAAGCGATAGCTCATGATGGATTAACCCTTGCCGGCTGGGTTGCCAATTGCTGCGAAGATGACATGCCTTGTTATCAGGAAAATATCAATACTCTCAAACAGTTACTGCCTGCTCCTTGCCTTGGTGAAGTTCCTCGGCTGACAGCTCCCACTCCCTCTCTTGTCGCAAATTACTTGAATATAAGTAATTTAAGCCAATGAGCTAGTCCTTAGGCTGAATTATTCTAGCTAAACTCTCATGTTTACAGGTGTTTAGCTGGCTTCATGGTGCTTTCTTTGCTTAAATAGTATACAGGTCGTGGTGTCTTTTGTTTGCGTGTCCTTTTTGTTTTAACGGGCGAGTGGGCATTGCGGGTGTGGTGGTTGTTGTCAGCAAAAATGAAGGTGTAGTTTATGAATCAACTTGGATCTCTTTTAAACACGGGTGTTAGCGGTATTCAGACGGGCCTGAAAGGTGTCCAAAAGGCCGCGAGTGATATTGTTAATATCGGTGCTGCTGGTGAGGGTGATGCGCTGAAAGATCTTAGCACCGCAGTGGTTGATTTAAAAACCAGCGAGCTGCAGGTAAAAGCGTCTGCAAAGGTAATAAAGGTGGCCGATGAAATATTGGGAACATTGCTGGATACAAAAGCGTAGTTGTGTGCTTAGGAATGTAATTATGTTTGTAACTGAGGTATTTGTTTTGAAATTTGAGGTGTGTAGACAGTAATGATTATTCAGCAGAGTCCATTTGCTAACTCCGTAACTCCTTTTTCGACACTGGGCAAACAGCCTGTGGGAGAAGAGAGTGTGGAAGCAAAAGCGGCACCTCTGCCACCGGTTGAGGAGTTAGCCGAAACAGCGGGCTCCCTTAATAGAAAGGATCCTGGTGATACAACGGCGCAGGCGGATGAGCGCCGGCGTGTTGCCACCTCTGGCGAAACCAGCGAAGAAGCAGTAGAAGCTGCGGAAAATGTCGATAGTGAAGAAAGACTGCCAGGTCGTGAGCAGCAAAGTGCAAATGACCAGGCTATTCAATTTACCGATGAAGAATTACGCCAAATTGAGACTCTGGCGGCCCGTGACCGGGAAGTAAGAGCACATGAACAAGCGCACGTTGCAGTGGGTGGTCAGTTTACCGGTGCAGCCAGTTTTTCATACCAGGAAGGCCCCAATGGCGTCAGGTATGCTGTTGGCGGTGAGGTTTCTATAAGTTCTGGCGCAGTGTCAGGCGACCCCCAGGCAACCATCAGCAAGGCCCAGCAAGTACAGCGTGCTGCCTTGGCCCCCGCTGACCCTTCAGCGCAGGATAGGTCGGTCGCAGCTAATGCTGCCAGGATTGCTTTGGATGCTCGATCGGAGTTGTCTAATCTGCAGGCCGAGGAGCGAGTAACGGAGCGTGAAGAATCTCAGCAAAGACTCGGCGAGCGCAAAGGGGCAGAGGCTGCCCGAGAGGAGCAGCGACAAGCGAGCGAGAGCGAGCAAGATAGCAGTGATGCCTCACAAGAGCGACGTCAACAGAGTGTTGATATCAATCAGCGCTTGCTGGATATCGGCATATCCGAAAAAGGACAGGATATAGGCGCTATCGTTGATAGTGTTATTTAGTCGGGAAGGCTAAAAAAATTTGCCTTAACTGGTACGATCGTACTAGTTATTTAAGTGTAAATAAAGTGATAAATACGGTGAATAAGTGGTGAATCTCATGAACTGCGTCAATACTTGATTATTGTTGCTCGCAGTTGAAATTTTGAGATGCACGTAAAGAGAACCCTGAAAAGAGAGAGAACTGATCGATGCCAGACTATAAAGCCCCCTTACGTGAGATGCGTTTTGTTTTGTCAGAATTACATGATAGCGAAAAACACTACGCTAGTTTGAGCAGTGAAGAGAAATTAACACCTGATCTTCTTGATGCGATTACCAGTGAAGCGGCCAAATTTGCGGAAAATGTCCTCGCTCCCATCAATCGTGATGGTGATGAGATTGGTTGCCAGTGGAATGATGGGGAGGTGACTACGCCTCCCGGTTTTAAAGAAGCCTACCAGCAATTTGTTGAAGGTGGCTGGATGGGCTTGAGCGGCGAAACGTCTCGCGGTGGCCAGGGTTTGCCCACATCCTTAGCAGTGGTCGTCAGCGAGTTTACCGGCACTGCCAATTGGTCCTGGGGGATGTATCCCGGTTTAAGTATGGGAGCAATACGTTGCATAGAGTCCCATGGAGATGAGCAGCAGAAAGATATCTACCTGAATAAGCTGATTGAGGGCACCTGGACAGGAACCATGTGTTTAACCGAACCGCACTGTGGAACCGACCTGGGCCTGCTGAGAACCAAAGCTGAGCCCAACGATGACGGCTCCTATAATATTACGGGCACAAAAATATTTATCAGTGCCGGTGAGCACGATATGGCAGAAAATATTATCCATATGGTGATCGCGCGGGTGAGCGGTGCACCGGAGGGAACCAAAGGTATATCACTATTTGTAGTGCCAAAATTTCTTCCCGATGACAGTGGCGATGGTGTTGTCGGTGTTGGTGAGCGCAATTTCGTTAGCTGTGGTTCCATTGAGCATAAAATGGGTATCAAGGGTTCTTCGACCTGTGTAATGAATTTTGATAATGCCAGGGGTTTTATGGTTGGCGAAGAAAATACTGGCCTGGGACAAATGTTTACCATGATGAATGCGGCTCGACTTGGCACCGCCATGCAGGGGCTGGATATGTCAGAGGGATCTTATCAAGGAGCCTTAAGCTATGCGCGAGAGCGTTTGCAGATGCGCTCGTTAACCGGCACAAAAAATCCCGATGGCCCAGCTGATCCAATCATTGTGCATCCCGATGTGCGCCGTATGTTGATGACACAAAAAGCTTTGTCTGAGGGGCAGCGAGCATTTATATACTGGATAGCATTGTTAGTTGATAAAGCCTCCCAGGGTGTGGAAGAGGAACGTCATCATGCTGATGCTCTACTCGCTTTACTGACGCCGATCGCAAAAGCATTTTGTACTGAAACCGGCTATGAAGTTGCCAATATAGGTATGCAGGTTTTTGGTGGCCACGGTTATATTCGCGAGCATGGTATGGAGCAGATTGTTCGTGATGGGCGTATCTCCATGCTTTATGAGGGAACTACAGGTATTCAGGCGCTGGATTTAATTGGTCGCAAGGTGCTTGGTAGTGGTGGTAAGTTATTAAAAGGTTTTGCTAAAGATGTGCAGCATTTCTGTAGTGAGAATCACTCTGATGAAGCAATGAAGGAGTTTGTTAAACCTTTGTCTATGGCCATGAAAGATTGGGGGGAACTGACGATGGATATTGGCATGAAAGCGATGGAAAATCCTGATGAAGCTGGTGCTGCTTCGGTGGATTACCTGATGATTGGTGGTTATGTGGTGCTTGCATATATGTGGGCGCAGATGGCAAAAGTTGCCCAGGATCAGTTGGCGGCAGGTAGTGGCGAGGAAGCTTTTTATACCGCCAAGGTAAAAACAGCACGTTTTTACTTTCAGAAAATTATGCCGAGAACTTTAAGCTTACAGGCGACAGCCAGAGCGGGTGCGGAAAGTTTGATGGCGCTTGATGAAGATAGTTTTTCATTTTGATTTCGTATTGCTAGCCCTTCTTACAGACCTGCTTGGCGTGTTTTCTTTAAGACTAAGTCAGGCAGGCCTAAAATCTACAGCTAAAACATTACAGGTAACTTAACCATGCCGGAATATAATGCTCCCGTTCGCGATATGCGCTTTGTACTCCATGAGGTATTTGAGGCGGAAACCGTCTGGTCTTCAATGGTGGGTACCGCCGAAGTTAATGCTGAGCTGGCAGATACTATTTTAGAGGAAGGCGCAAAAATTACCGCCAATCTTATAGCGCCGTTAAATAGCTCTGGTGATGAGGAAGGCGTGAGCTGGGACAACGGTGAGGTCACCACGCCGGCGGGCTTCAAAGAGGCGTTTAAAGTTTTTGCAGACAGCGCCTGGGTTGGTCTGAACGGCAATCCTGACTTTGGCGGCCAGGGCATGCCAAAAATGCTAACGATCTTATTTGAGGAAATGCTGCACTCCGCCAACAATTCATTTTGTCTTTACTCGATACTGACGGCTGGCGCGGCCCTGGCCATTGATGCCCATGCCAGCGAAGAGCTTAAGTCTACCTATCTGCCTAAAATGTACAGTGGCGAGTGGACCGGAGCAATGGGCTTAACAGAATCACATTCAGGCTCAGACCTGGGTATTATTCGCAGCAAGGCAATTGATAATGGTGATGGGTCCTACTCGATCAGCGGGACTAAAATATTTATCACTGGTGGTGATCACGATTTAAGTGACAACATCATTCACCTTGTGCTGGCAAAGCTTCCCGATGCGCCGGCCGGCCCTAAAGGGATCTCACTATTTTTGGTGTCAAAGTTTTTACTCAACGAAGATGGTAGTTCGGGTGAGCGCAATGGCGTTAATTGCGGCTCTATTGAGCACAAAATGGGTATTAACGCCTCGTCCACTTGTGTGCTGAATTTTGATGGTTCAAAAGGTTATCTTGTTGGCGAGTTAAATCAGGGACTTAGCTGTATGTTTACGATGATGAACTATGAGCGTTTATCTGTGGGCATTCAGGGTTTGGGTTGCAGTGAAGCTTCCTATCAGGGGGCAAGAAGCTATGCAAAGGAGAGGCTGCAAGGTCGCTCGCCAGCAGGTGCAGTCAATAAGGAAAAAGAAGCGGATCCGATTATTGTCCACCCTGATGTGCGGCGCATGCTGTTAACACAAAAAGCGTTTATTGAAGCGGGCAGGGCGTTTGGAGTTTATGTAGGTATGCAGCTGGACTGTGCCAAATTTGCTGAGGGTGAGAAACAGCAACGCGGCGCCGATCTTGTTGCGTTACTGACACCCGTGGCAAAAGCCTTTCTCACTGACAAGGGTTTGGACTGTTGCGTGCTGGGTCAACAGGTCTTGGGTGGTCATGGTTATATCCGCGAATGGGGAATGGAGCAGTTGGTGCGAGACGTGCGCATCTCGCAGATCTACGAGGGTACGAACGGCATTCAGGCGCTCGATTTGATGGGGCGTAAAGTTGTTGCCAATAAAGGCAAATTTGTCGAGTTATTTGTCGATGATATATCTGAGTTCATTGCTGCCAATGGAAATAATGCCGACATAGAAGAGTTTATTGTTGCGCTACAGGAAACTGTTCAGTTATTGCAGGAAACCAGTGCGGTGGTGATAAGTAATGCGGCAGAGAATCGCGCTGAAATTGGTGCGGCTTCAGTGGAGTACCTGCACTTGTTTGGCTATACCGCCTTTGCCTACATGTGGGCAAGGATGGCTGCAGTGGCATCCACTAAACAGCAGCAGGATGA
>JAUXDF010000024.1 GCA_030618505.1 Spongiibacteraceae bacterium
CGTGAATTCTTTTAGACATAGTTTATTTTTTTATATTAATTTATTCTACGTCCTGTATTCGGCGTTAATCCTTACATACTCATGAGAAAGGTCAGTGGTCCATACCCTCTCCTGCGCCTGTCCTCGGGCCAGCTTAATACTGATTGTGATCTCGTCACCCTCCATTGCCGAAACCCCTTGTTCTTCAGTATAGCTCACGGCACGGCAACCGTTTTCTGCAATCAGCACATCGCTGATAAACACCGAGATGGCATTGACATCCAGCTGCTTGACACCAGCCCTGCCAATCGCCGCCAATATGCGTCCCCAGTTGGCATCACTAGCAAATAAAGCCGTCTTAACCAAGGGCGATTCAGCGACGGTATAGGCAACTTGCAAACACTCCTCGGTCGTTGAGCCGCCACTGACATCAACCGTCACAAATTTTGATGCGCCTTCGCCATCCCTGACTAAGCCTTGAGCCAACTCAATACAGACTTCGCTAATAGCATCCAACATGGTCTGATAATTATCATCACTTTCATCACCCTTCCCCAGCACCAGCTTTTTATCACCGCTAGCAACCAGCATACAGGCATCATTAGTGGAGGTATCACCATCTACCGTTATGCGATTGAAGGAGCGATTAACCGCCTGCTCCAGGATTCGCTGCAACAATGGCGGCTCAATACAGGCATCGGTAGCGATATAAGCCAGCATCGTAGCCATATTAGGTTTGATCATTCCCGCACCCTTGGCGATGCCGGTAATGCTTATTGACTGCCCATCGATGACACAACAGCGACTGGCAAGTTTAGGCCGGGTATCAGTAGTCATAATACCCTCAGCGGCACGCAGCCAGCCCTGTTCGCTAAGATCAGCAAGGGCTTGAGGAAGTGCCGCGGTAATTTTTTCTACCGGTAAATGCTCACCAATCACGCCAGTAGAAAAAGGTAAAACCTGCTCAATATCACTACCGGACTTTTCAGCCAAAGCCTGACAACAGGACAAGGCATCGCGTATACCTGGCTCTCCGGTTCCAGCATTGGCATTACCGGTATTAACAATAAAATAACGCGTTTGGATATTTTTATTGAGATGTTGTTTTGCTACTTGTACCGGTGCGGCACAAAAAGCATTTTGGGTGAATACCGCAGCGACGTTTGCTGAGGCGCAGAGCTCCATCACAACCAGATCGAGACGACCTGGATTTTTTATACCAGCACTGACAGTGCCTAAACGAAAACCGGCAATGGGTTTTGCAAGGGGGAGATTATTTTTTCCAACAGCCATTTTTTGGATTCGCCCAAACGTAGGGTGCGGCTCCCGCACCAGCTTGCATTTATTTTCATATCAGTGGTGCGGGGGCCGCACCCTACAACTTGCCGTGACACTGTTTGTATTTTTTACCCGAGTCGCAAGGGCAAGGATCGTTACGTCCAACCTTTTTACCTTCGCGGGTAAAGGGTTGCTCTTTTACGACTTCATCTTCACCCTCTGGTGCAGCAGGCTGATCCAGGGCTGAACTTTCGTCATGTTGGAACTGCATATTTTCGCTGGCTTGCTCTTCACGGCGACGACGCTCTGCCTCTTCAAGCTCATCATCCCGGCGAATCTGAACACGGGAAAGAAAACGTACCACTTCATGCTTGAGGTTATTTAATAGCTCCTCAAACAGCTCAAAAGACTCTCGTTTATACTCTTGCTTGGGGTTCTTGCCGGCATAACCACGTAAATGGATACCCTGACGCAGGTGATCCATGGTAGCCAGATGTTCTTTCCACAAAGAGTCGAGCACCTGCAGCATAATATGTTTTTCAAATTTGCGGATTTCCGGCCCAACCAGCTCCGACTTTTCATTGTAGGCATCGATGATATGCTGCAGGATTTTTTCACGCAGTGTTTCTTCATGCAGGTTATCATCTTCATCCAGCCACTTTTTAACTGGCATCTCCATGGCAAATTCAGCTTCAAGATGCTGTTCAAGGCCGGGGACATCCCACTGCTCCTCAAGACTCTGCGGTGGAATAAACTGACTGATAGCATCATTCACAACATCTTCTCGGATTGACTCGACCATATCGGAGATATCATCGGATTCCATGATGTTGTTTCGCTGCTCGTAGATCACCTGACGCTGATCATTGGCAACGTCATCATATTCGAGCAACTGTTTACGAATATCAAAGTTGCGCCCTTCTACCTTGCGCTGGGCTTTTTCGATGGCGTTACTGACCATGCGATGTTCAATGGCTTCACCGCGCTCCATTCCGAGCGCCTGCATGATTTTCTTGACTCGGTCTGAGGCGAAGATACGCATCAGGTTATCTTCCAGCGAAAGGAAAAAACGTGTCTCACCGGGATCACCCTGACGACCAGAGCGACCACGCAACTGGTTATCAATACGGCGTGACTCGTGACGCTCGGTGGCAAGAATATGCAAGCCGCCTGACTCCATCACCTGCTGATGGCGTATTTTCCAAGCAGCCGTCACTTCCTCAACTTTGGCATCATCGGGTTTTTTCAAGGCGGCAATTTCTGCATCGAGGTTACCACCCAGAACAATATCCGTTCCACGGCCAGCCATATTAGTCGCAATTGTTACCGCACCGGGGCGCCCGGCCTGGGCAATAATTTCCGCCTCCTGGGCATGATACTTTGCGTTCAAAACCTTGTGTTTGATTTTGGCTTTTTTCAAGCTCTCGGAAAGTATCTCTGATGTTTCAATCGAGGCTGTTCCCACCAACACCGGTGCCTGTTTGTCTTCACAGTGCCTGATCTCATCAATGATCGACTCAAACTTTTCTTCCAACGACAGATACACCAAGTCATTGTGATCTTTTCGAACCGTCTCTTTATTGGTCGGAATAATCACAACCTGCAGATCGTAGATCTGGTGAAATTCGGCCGCTTCGGTATCGGCAGTACCGGTCATACCGGCCAGTTTTTCATAATTGCGGAAATAATTCTGAAAAGTAGTGGAGGCCAGAGTTTGGCTTTCTGCCTGTATTTTTACGCCTTCTTTAGCTTCTAGCGCTTGATGCAGACCTTCGGACAAGCGTCGACCAGCCATGGTGCGGCCAGTGTGCTCATCAATCAGCACTACCTGGTTGTCTTGTACGATGTATTCAACATCACGATTAAACAGCACATGTGCGCGCAGCGCGGTATGAACATGATGCAGCAGTTTAAGATTAACCGCCGAATAGAGGCTATCGCCTTCCTCCAGCAAACCCTCTTTGGTCAGCAGAGCTTCGACAAACTGATGCCCCTCTTCTGTCAACTCAACCTGACGCTGCTTTTCATCCAGGGTATAGTGCCCCTCACCGGTTTTGGTCTCACCGCCTTCTTCCGTCACTTCAGCTTCGGTCAAAGAGGGAATAAAAGTGTTGATACGCTTATAAAGAGCGGAACTGTCTTCAGCCGCACCAGATATAATCAGTGGCGTTCTCGCCTCATCAATCAGTATCGAGTCCACCTCATCAACAATGGCAAAGTGCAAACCGCGCTGCACCTTTTCCTCCATTGAAAAAGCCATATTATCTCGCAGGTAGTCAAAACCAAATTCGTTATTGGTGCCGTAGGTAATATCGGAATTGTAGGCCGCATGCTTCTCTTCAGTCCCCATATTGGAGAGGATAATACCTACGCTCATACCCAAAAATTCATACAGCGGCTGCATCCACTCAGCATCTCGGCGAGCAAGATAGTCGTTAACGGTAACAATATGCACGCCCTTGCCGCTAAGTGCATTAAGGTACACCGCTAAAGTAGCAACAAGGGTTTTACCCTCACCGGTACGCATTTCAGCAATGCGCCCTCCGTGCAAGGTCATGCCACCGAGCATCTGTACATCAAAGTGACGCATGTGTAAAACACGCTTACCTGCCTCTCTTACTAGCGCAAAAGCTTCTGGTAGCACGTCCTCAAGGGACTCTCCGTCTAGCACACGCTTTCTGAATTCCTCGGTTTTTTCTTTTATTTGCTCATCACTGAACGCAGCTATTTCTTCTTCAAGGGCAGCAATCTTCGCGACTGACTTACCCATACGCTTGAGTTCACGATCGTTTTTGGTGCCAAATACTTTTTTGATCAGCTTAACTATCATTGTTTATTCACAGCCGGAATGGTTAAAAATACCCCGCCTTTATTGGCTATTTGCCAAGATCACGGGACAGTGGAAATTAACCGAACAGTTAACCGAATACAGGCTTAGATAGCAAGAAAAAATGGAGGGAATTAGAGACTTATCTCGTCCTCGTCAACGACTTACGACAAAGAGTTTAACGGCTGGCCCGATAAATATAGCGCGAGGGATCAACTGCCTTACCGTTCTTGTAGACTTCAAAGTGGACATGAGGGCCTGTGGAGCGACCACTACTACCCATTTTGGCAATCACCTGGCCCTTTTTAACAATATCACCCACGGCAGCCATGTTCTCTTTGTTATGAGCATAGCGGGTCGAATAACCATTGCCATGATTAATTTCTACCATATCACCATAACCATAACGATCACCTGACCAGGTAATCACACCGGAGGCCACAGCAATAATTTCAGAGTCTTCTTTACCCGCAAAATCCACCCCTTTATGCCAGGCTATTCGGCCATGAAAAGGGTCAGTACGACGACCAAAACGTGAAGACATCCAGCCTTTTTTTATCGGACGACCAGCCAGGTAGCCCGCATCCTCTACCTGTCGGTTGCTCATCAGTGTTTCAAGAATCTCAAGCTGCTGCTCACGATCATCAATCAAGACTGACAGCCGGTCCATCGAGCCAATAAAGTCAGGGTCACTGTAGGCCTTCTCCAGGGAAGCTCCTTCTTCAGGCCCGCCCACTGCAGGGGCCTTGCTGAAATTAAATTCACCACGATCAAGTTTGGCCATCACGGTAAGACGCTCACCCAATGCATCCAGGCGCAGTAATCTCGCCCGGTATTCCGCCATCAGCACCGCCATGGCATCAAGTTGCTCCTGAGCACCCAGACGCTCCGCTTCAATCATCTCAGACTGGGATTGCATTTGAGCTTGCCACTTGCCAATAATCGCGCCATCCAAAGCAGGATCAGTTTGGAAGGTCGCAATTTTAAATCCAAAAAAAACTAAGCAAGACACCATAAAAGCCGCCAACAACAGCAATAGCATCAGCCTTTTTTGTGACACATTTAATGTTTTGGTATTACCCAGTCGCTGACTAACTAAAATGATTTTCATCGAATTACGCTATCTCACCATCAAAAATGTGACCGAAGTCACTCTAAAAACACTTACCCTATCCCAATAGCGCCAACAATAGCGCCGACAAAAGCGCCAAACTTATGGCGATACAAGGTAAGTATAGCGTCAATTAGCCTATGCGGCCACGATTGGACTGGCATATGATATAGGAGCCGTGCTTTCATCCTCGAAAGTCACCACTTCCCAAGCATCTTCCTGCGCCATTAAAGCTCTTATTGAGGCATTGTTCAGCGCATGCCCGGACTTGCTTGCTTTGAATTCACCAATCAGGCTATTGCCCAGCAGATAAAGGTCGCCGATAGCATCGAGAACCTTGTGTTTGACAAATTCATCCTCATAACGCAAACCGTCTTCATTTAATATTCTGTATTCATCGACGACTATTGCATTATCAACACTGCCACCCCGCGCCAAGCCCTTGGATCGCAGGTATTCGATTTCATGCATAAAACCAAAGGTACGCGCGCGGCTAATTTCCTTAACAAAGGAGGTACTGGAGAAGTCGATTACCGCATCAACAGTTCGGCCCCGAAAGACCGGATGATCGAAATCGATTGAAAACGAGACTTTAAAGCCATTAAAAGGGAGGAAACTGGCTTTTTTATCACCATCTTCAACCGTTACCGGCTGCTTGATGCGGATAAACTTCTTGGCGGCATTCTGCTCTTCTATTCCGGCGCTCTGAATCAGGAACACAAAAGGCCCGGCGCTGCCATCCATAATAGGCACTTCCGGCGCACTGAGCTCTACAACCGCATTATCAATGCCTAGCCCTGCCATCGCAGACAATAGATGCTCGACGGTAGAAACCCGCACATCGCCTTTTACCAGTGTGGTAGATAGTGTGGTATCACCCACATTATCCGCTCGCGCTGGTATATCCACCATCGGATCCAGGTCTGTGCGTCGAAATACGATACCCGCATCCACAGGCGCTGGCCTAAGGGTAAGATATACTTTCTCACCCGTATGCAAGCCAATACCCGTAGCCCGGATAGTATTCCGTAAGGTGCGTTGTTTAATCATGTTACCCCTTCAACTACCCTTCAAGTTGCCAGCCCGAGCCACGCTGCGCGTAAAAGCAGGCCAAGCGGCGCACGAGGACAGGCAACGAAATGGGCGCATCTTACCAGAACAAAAGTTCAACCACCATCTTTGCCGATTAATCGGCCTGGCGACGCAAAAAAGCCGGAATATCCAGATATTCCATATCCTTATCTTCTCTGGCAGCCACGGCCGCCGCCGCAGACGCTCTGCCTGACGTTGCAAAGCTTCGCTGAGTACCAGGATCGCGCATGATCGTAGGCTTATCCATCCTGGCATAATCAGCACTGGTCGGTGCTTCAGCCGCCCGGGTGTTATCAACAACCTTAACCGGCTTTTCTACCGCCAGGTCGCCACCCAATCCAGTTGCCACTACGGTAACCTTGATTTCTTCAGTCATGTCAGGGTCAATAACGGTACCAACCACCACCGTGGCATTGTCTGAGGCAAACTCTTCAATCGTGTCACCAACCTCTGAGAACTCACCCAGGGACAGATCCATACCGGCGGTAATATTCACCAGAATGCCACGTGCGCCTTGCAGGTTAATATCCTCAAGCAAGGGACTACGAATAGCCGCCTCTGCCGCTTCTCTGGCACGGTTTTCACCCTTCGCTCGGCCACTACCCATCATCGCCATGCCCATCTCGGACATTACGGTACGCACATCAGCAAAGTCGACATTGATCATACCCGGTCGGATGATCAAGTCTGCGATACCCTGCACTGCACCCAGCAACACATCGTTTGCAGCCCTAAAAGCATCCAGCAGAGTGGTGGACTTACCCAGCACAACCAACAACTTCTCATTAGGAATAGTGATCAGCGAATCAACATGCTGCGCCAGTTCTTTCATGCCTTCTTCAGCAATCTTCAGACGCTTGCGTCCTTCAAAGGGAAAAGGTTTGGTAACAACGGCGACGGTCAAAATGCCCATTTCTCTGGCAACTTCGGCCACCACAGGAGCACCACCGGTACCCGTACCACCACCCATACCGGCGGTGATAAACACCATATCAGAACCCTTGAGAGTCTCAGCAATACGCTCGCGATCCTCCATAGCGGCCTGACGACCAATCTCGGGGTTGGCGCCGGCACCCAGACCTTTAGTAATAGTATTACCCAGCTGCAATACCGTTTTTGACTCGATATCACAGAGCGCCTGAGCATCTGTGTTAGCGCAAATAAAATCAACCCCCTGTACGGAGTTTGAAATCATATGCTTAACGGCATTACCACCACCACCGCCAATACCAACAACCTTAATCACTGCATTTTGAGGTAGATTTTCAACTAGTTCAAACATTTTTATCTTCTCCCTTTGTACATTTTAGTGCTAATTATTGAAGGTCCCAGAGCGAGCCCATTCAAATTGAATAAATTAAAATTACACGACTTAAAAATTACCTTGAAACCATTGCTTGGTGCGATTTAAAAACCCCAGTGGAGACTTCGTCTTTTCGCCCACAGGCTTGCCCGACACATGCTGCTTTAATCCATACTGCAATAAACCAACACCTGTCGAAAAAATTGGATTTCTCACAATATCAGCCAGACCGCTCACTGTTTGCGGCATACCGAGACGAACCGGCATATGGAAAATCTCCTCTGCCAACTCCACCACCCCTTCCATCTTCGATGTGCCGCCGGTCAAGACCACACCGCCAGCCAACATATGCTCATAACCACTGCGGCGTAATTCTGCCTGCACCAGGGTAAACAGTTCGTCATAACGCGGCTCAACCACTTCAGCCAATGCCTGTCGAGACAGGTCACGTGGCGGGCGCTCACCCACACTGGGCACTTTGATGGTTTCATCAACACCGGCTAACTGCGCCAATGCGCAGGCATATTTAATCTTTATTTCTTCGGCATGCTGAGTCGGTGTTCTTAGCGCCATGGCGATGTCATTAGTCACTTGATCGCCTGCTATCGGAATGACTCCGGTATGGCGAATAGAGCCCTCGGTAAAAATTGCGATGTCGGTTGTACCACCACCTATATCAACAATGCAGACACCCAGTTCTTTTTCATCTTCAGTTAATACCGCATAGCTGGAGGCAAGTTGCTCGAGAATAATATCTTCGACTTCCAAGCCGCAGCGACGAATGCACTTTTCAATATTTTGCGCGGCATTAACAGCACAGGTCACCAAATGAACCTTGGCCTCAAGGCGCACACCGGACATGCCCATTGGCTCCTTGATACCCTCTTGGGAATCGATAATGTATTCCTGCGGCAAGATATGCAGCACTTTCTGATCAGCAGGAATTGCCACCGCCTGAGCAGCATCAATCACACGTTCAAGGTCTGCAGCGAACACTTCCCGATCCTTGATCGCGACGATGCCATGGGAGTTAAGGCTGCGAATATGGCTACCGGCGATACCGGCATAAACAGAATGAATCTGACAACCCGCCATCAATTCCGCCTCTTCAATGGCACGCTGGATTGACTGCACAGTTGACTCGATATTAACGACAACCCCCTTTTTCATTCCCCGCGATGGGTGCGAGCCGATACCAACCACTTCAACAACGCCTTCCGGTGTGATATCGCCGACAATTGCCACCACCTTCGATGTACCAATATCGAGGCCGACAATCATTTTTCCTTCACCCGAATTGCTCATTTATTTTTCCCCGAACAGTATTTATCTGCTCTCACTGTGTGCCACTTTTAATATTACTTTTACTGTTACTATTACTGTTGTGCCAGCTTATCGGCTGCTGGCTGCCACTGTACTGCCAACCCATTGGTGTAACGCATATCGATTCGCTTTATCTTTTCAGACTGCGCCGCTAACTGACGCTGATAGATAGTCATAAAGCGCATCAATTTGCTCTGTGCTTCACCCACCCCAAAAACCAGCTCGATTCCATTACTCAGCCTTGCCGACTTTGCCCCTTTGTCATCCATCTGCCATTCCTGTGCCATCAGGTTTTGTGCTGCGAGAATTTCATTGGCACGATGCCAGTCACTTAGCACCTCATCAACACTACCCTTCGGTCCGGATAGATAAGGCAGCCCTTCAATATGCCGCATTTTCTGTGGCGTAAATACTTTGCCGCTGGCGTTGATAAAACTATCATTGCGCCACTGCACTACCGGCTGCTGCTCAACAATCCATACCGCAACCTGATCAGGCCACTGGCGTTTTACCGAGGCGATATCAATCCAGGGCTCTTGCTCCAAAGTGTTTTTAATTGCCTGCAGATCTACTGAGAGATAGCTAGCATGGGTAAAAGGCTCAATTTTCTCAGCTACTTTTTTGCGATCAACGTAATGAAAATCACCCGTTATCGCTACGCTATTAACCGGAAGATCCACTGCCTGGCGTAACCGTAGTTGGGCATAGTAGATAACCAACAAAACCAGCATTAAGACAGCCAACATTATTAGCGGCCGGGGGTTAATCACCAGTGCAGGCATTTTCTGACCGCTATGACGGCTAGCTCCACTTTTGCTGTTTTGTTTACTCTTGCTCTTGTTCTTTTTCATCTTCAATTGCCTGTGCAATCAAGTGCTGAGACATGGATATTTGTCGATGATAAATCACCATTGCCCACATCCAGACTCTGCTTGAATATCATTAACACTAGAGTTGAAAAACTGTAGCCCTTAACCTTAGCCGCCATTGGCACCAAACTATGGCTGGTCATACCTGGCACTGTATTAGCCTCCAACAAAAATGGCTCTCCGCTCGCATTGGTCATTAAATCCACTCGCCCCCAACCTTGACAACCCAGGGACTGATAAGCAGTTTTTGCCAACAACTGAAACTCTTTTTCCTTCTCGTCGCTCAAACCACAGGGACAGAGGTAGCGCGTATCGTTAGAGACATACTTGGCCTCATAATCATAAAAAGCGTTATCCGTTTCCATTTTGATCACTGGCATAGTTTCATTACCCACAAAGGCAACGGTATACTCATCACCATCAATCCAGCGCTCGGCAATAACCAACTGATCATATTGCACCGCGTTTTTGTAAGCCTGCGCCAACTGCTCTGGACCTACCGCTTTAGCCATGCCGATGCTCGAACCCTCAGAGGCAGGCTTCACCATTACGGTCTCTCCCAGCTCTTGCAACACAGCTTTCCAGTCGCTATCTGATGTTAATACCGCATATTCAGCTGTAGCCAGGCCTGCGCTTTTCCATAACTGTTTTGTTTTTAACTTATCCATCGCCAGTGCAGATGCCAGCACACCACTACCGGTGTAACTAATCGACATTTTTTCCAAGCAACCTTGCAAGGAACCATCCTCACCACCACGGCCATGCAAGGCGATAAAAACATGCTGTATATTTTTTACTTGCAACTCACTAACAAGGTTCACTTTGGCCGGGTCAATCGCTTGCACATCAAAACCCGCCTGCTCGAACACAGCCAACACCGCCTGCCCACTTTGCAATGAAACATCTCGCTCGGCAGAATCTCCTCCCATCAGGACGGCGATATTTCCCTTTAAGCTGTCGCTAATAGAAGCAAGCAATGATTTATCGAAACTCTGTTCCACGCGTTCTACATTCCTCTTTACTGCAATTGTCTTTTTGCCAATTCAAGTGCCAGCGCACCAACATTTCCCGCGCCCTGGGTAATAACAATATCGCCCGGACGAATAATGCCGCTCAAGATCTCCGGCACCTCACTCGGCTGCTCTACAAATACGGGATCCACCTGGGCGCGCTGACGTACACTGCGAGACAAACTGCGACCATCAGCTCCCGTGATTACTGTCTCGCCTGCCGCGTAAACCTCGAGCAAGATCAAGGCATCAACCGTTGACAAGACATTGACGAAATCTTCATAAAGATCCCGGGTACGCGAATAACGATGGGGCTGATAAATCATCACCAAACGCCGCTCCGGCCAACTAGCGCGAACCGCCGCAATGGTCGCTGCTACTTCGGTCGGGTGATGACCATAATCATCGATAAGTAGTACGGAGCCTTTAGCTGGCAGGGAGCCTTCAGCCGATAAGGAGCCATTAGCCGGTATAGCGTCTTTAGCCAGTTCAAACTCACCATAAACCTGAAAACGCCGCCCCACTCCCTTAAATTTCTTCAGGCCATCAACAATCGCCTGGTCGGCAACACCCTCATCACTTGCTACTGCGACCGTCGCAGCGGCATTCAAGACATTATGCAAACCCGGCATATTCAGACTGATCCGCAGCGGCTGAAAACCTTCCGGACGCTCAACGGTAAATTCCATTTCCATACATTCTTGCTTTACATTCGTAATACGATAATCCGCATCTTCACTCATGCCGTAGGTAACAATCGGTCGGGTTATCTGCGGAATTAATTCACGAATCACTGGATCATCAATACACACCACCGCCAAACCGTAAAAAGGCAGGTTATGAAGAAAATCCACAAAGGTCTTTTTCAGTCGTGAAAAATCGCCTTCGTAGGTTGCCATATGGTCGGCTTCAATATTGGTCACCACCGATAACATGGGCTGCAGATGCATAAAAGAGGCATCACTTTCATCGGCCTCTGCAATCAGATAACGACTTTCCCCCAAACGAGCATTGGTGCCAAAATTATTCAGCAGACCACCAACCACAAAGGTGGGGTCGAGATCAGCCTCCGCTAATACCGAAGCAATCATGCTTGTTGTCGTAGTTTTTCCGTGGGTACCCGCCACCGCAATACCGTGGCGATAACGCATCAGCTCCGAGAGCATCTCCGCTCTTGGCACCACGGGAATTCTGAACTCTCGGGCACAGATAACTTCCGGGTTGTCCTGTGGCACGGCGGTGGATGCCACCACCACATCAACGCCGGTAACATTACTTTGCTGATGACCGATAAAAATCGTCGCACCCATATTTTTAAGGCGATCGGTAACCGCAGAGACATTCAAATCGGAGCCGGAAATCAGATACCCCTGATTCAACAAGACCTCGGCAATACCACACATGCCCGCGCCACCAATACCGATAAAATGAATGCGCTTAATACGGCGCATTTCCGGCACAATAAATTGTCGACGCTCTTTAACCATTGGCCACCTCCAGACAGCGCTGAGCCACTTCTTCGGCCGCCGCCGGTAAGGACTGTGCCCGCGCCTTATTAGCCATATCCAGCAAAGCCGCTCGATCTTCGCTAATACCAATAATCATCGCCGCCAGTTTTTTCACATCCAGCTCTGACTGAGGAAGCAGGTACGCCGCCCCCTTTGAGACCAACCATTGAGCATTTTTAGTCTGGTGATCATCAATCGCATGGGGGAATGGAATTAACATCGATGCCACCCCGGCGGCGGCCAGCTCGGACACGGTTAAGGCGCCTGCCCGGCAAATTACCAGATCAGCCCATCCATAAGCCTCAGCCATATCGGCAATAAAGGCCTCTACTTTCAATTCTGTTTTTGCTACAGACCTAAGGGCTGCATATTGCTTCGAAACCGATTTAAAATGCACCTTACCGGTTTGATGCCAAACATCGGGCATATGCTCAACAGGAAGTTCTTCGAGTAAGGTTGGCAGCATTTCATTAATTGCTTTGGCGCCCAAACTACCGCCCAACACCAACAGACGAAGACGCGACTGCTGACCAATCCCTCGCTCAGCCGGTGCTGCCAGCGCAGAGATTTCAGCGCGCACCGGATTACCGATAGCAATAGGATTTTTAGCCCCTGAAAAAGTCCCAGGAAAAGCTTCCATAACATTTTTGGCCAACACGGATAAAATACGATTGGTAGTACCCGGCACTGCATTTTGCTCATGAATCAGTAAGGGCTTTCTCAGCAGCCAAGCGGCCAAACCACCCGGGCCGGAAGCAAAACCTCCCATACCTAATACGCAGTTGGGTTTTACCCGACGAATCACCTGTATGGCCTCAAGCAGCGCACGCATTATTTGTAGTGGCGCAGCCAGCAACTGCAACAAACCCTTTCCTCTAACACCCGCCACATGAATGTAGGAAATAGGGATATCATTGGCAGGCACCAGCTCTGCTTCTATACCCCGCTGCGTACCCAACCATTCAACTCTGACACCCTTTTTCTGCAAACTTGCTGCTGCTGCCAGGCCTGGAAAAACATGACCGCCAGTTCCGCCAGCCATGATCAATACGCATTTTTTCTGCTGCTGATTATTCACTGTGTCGATTCCTCCTTTTTGCCTTGCCAGAGGATCTTTTTTTACCTGAGGTGCTAGTGGCATGCGCACAGGAAAGCTCGTAGTCAATACGAAATATCAGCGCCAATAAACAAAAACTCATGATCATGCTACTGCCGCCATAACTTAAAAATGGCAAGGTTAAACCCTTGGTCGGCAGCAAGCCGGCATTAACACCGATATTAATAAACACTTGAGCGGCAAAAACCAGGCCAACCCCATAGGCCAGATAAGCCGAGAAAAACTTCTTGTTTAGTTCAGCCATACGGCCAATCAGCATCATTTTTACGATCAACGTCACAAACAACGCAATCACAATCAAACCACCAATCAGGCCCAACTCTTCGGCCAGAATAGCAAATACAAAATCGGTATGAGCCTCGGGCAGATAAAACAGTTTTTGCACGCTATTACCCAAACCGGTACCGAACCATTCACCCCGCCCAAAAGCAATCAGCGCTTGGGTTAACTGATAACCACAATCAAAGGGCTGCTCCCAAGGGTCAACAAAACAGACCAAACGCTGCATACGGTATTCAGAACTTACCGCCATCACCGCTACAGCGACTGCACTGACCACAATCAAGGCCATAAATTGCAGCAGTTTTACACCGCTTAAAAAAATCATTCCCAAACAGGCTGTCACCATCACCACCACAGCGCCAAAGTCAGGCTCCAACAACAGCAATACAATCATGATCGACAACACTGCGATTGGCTTTATAAAACCCTTCCAGTGATTGCGCACCTCATCATGGCGGCGCACCAGATAACCGGCCAGATAAATTAAAATACAGAACTTGGCAACTTCCGAGCTTTGCAAGTTCATCGCTCCCAGGGGCAACCAGCGACGACTGCCGTTAACTTCTCGACCAATGCCGGGAATTGCCACCAGCAACAGCAAGGCAAACCCAAGAAATAATAATAACCAACCGTATTTTTGCCACACCGACATTGGTATACAAAAGACTACCGCGCCAGCTATAAATGACATCACTAAAAATAATAACTGCCGATTAATATGAAAGAAGGGCGAAGCGTAGCGCTCGCCCGCAAACTCTACCGAAGCAGAACTCATCATCACAAAACCAATTGATGTTAAAGCCAGCACCACAAATAGCAGGACCTTATCAATAGCCAGGGAAAATTCCAGTGATCGAATACCAAATTGTGGTGCAGGCATTTTGTTTGGCAAGGCGCTCAGCAGATTATTCATCACTCCCCCCCTGCCCGGCGATATTTTTAACGGCCGCAATAAAACATTCGCCACGCTCTTCATAAGAGCTAAACATATCAAAGCTGGCACAGGCCGGTGACAACAAGACCAGATCTCCCGGCTTCGTTTCGGCCATCGCCTTTTGTACGGCTTCCATCATGCTCTCTGCAAACAACACTTTGCTGGCACTGGATAACACGCTTGCCAGCGTTTTAGCGGCTTGACCAATCAGCACTACCGCTTTCACATATTGACTAACAACATCACGTAAAATTGAAAAATCCGCACCCTTACCTTCTCCTCCGGCAATTAACACGATTTTTCTTGTATGGTCTTTTTGCCTGCTACCTTTTTTTCCATTATCTTTTTCATTAGCGCTATCACTAGCATTAAAACCTTCTATAGCCGCTAGCGTTGCGCCAACATTGGTGCCCTTGGAATCATTATAATAATCTACGCCCTGATAGTGACCAACAAACTGACAGCGATGAGCCAGCCCAGTAAAACTTTTTAAGGCTGCAAGCATTTTGTCCTGAGCCAATCCTACCGCCTGTCCGAGCGCTAAAGCGGCCAGAGCATTCTCAATATTGTGACTGCCAACCACCTTTAACTCGTCCACCGACAGCAAGACCTTTGATCCAATGGCAAGGTGTTTTTTTCCATCAATGACAAGTAGCCCATACTCACCGGCCTGCGGCTGATCAAGACCATAGCTAATTTGTTTTAAGGCGGGTGACACCGCACTACAATGATCACCGCGATTAACCACCGCCTGGCGCGCACCAATAAAAATTCGCTGCTTGGCTTGATGGTAAGCCTGCATATCGGCATAACGATCCATGTGATCAGCGCTCAGATTTAATACCACCGCCACATCCGCTGCCAGACTGCCCAGGCGCTCTAGCTGAAAACTGGATAATTCCAGCACATACAGATCAATATCATCGCGCTCCTCACCCCGCTTATCGAGCAAGTCTAAAACAGCAAGCCCTATATTGCCGGCAACCGCCACACGAAGCCCACAGGCCGCAGCCATTTCACCCACCAACGTAGTAACGGTACTTTTTCCGTTGGAGCCAGTGATGGCAATCACGGGCTTGCTGATAGCATCCCTGAACAAATCAATATCGCCTTTGACTGCGACACCTTTGGCTATCGCACTGGCAATTGCAGGCTCTGACAGAGAAACGCCAGGACTGACAATAATCTCATCGGCAGTACACAGTACTTTTTCATCCAGACTGCCAAGAAGACAAGACTGTTGTGGGAATTCCTTTTTGAACGCTGCCAATTGTGGTGTTTGCTGACGACTATCCATTATTACAAAATCACGTTGACGAGCATGCAGAAAACGCGCGCAGGACAAACCGGTAAGGCCAAGCCCTACGATCACGGTTTGCTTTTGTTGTGCGTTTAACTGCGTCATTTAAAAATAATCCTATCCTGTTTTCTAACGCAACTTTAAAGTTGCCAAACCAAACAACACCAACATCACGGTGATTATCCAAAAACGGACAATGACTCTCGGCTCCGGCCAGCCCTTTAATTCAAAATGATGGTGAATCGGTGCCATCCGGAAAATTCTTTTTCCGGTTAATTTGAATGAGGCGACCTGTAAAATAACGGATACCGTTTCCATCACAAACACACCACCCATAATAAAAAACACAATCTCATGTCGAGTAATAACCGCCACTACACCCAAGGCAGCGCCCAAAGCCAGTGCGCCAACATCGCCCATAAAAATCATTGCAGGATAGGTGTTAAACCACAAAAACCCTAGACCTGACCCCACCATTGCAGCACAAAATATTGTCAGCTCACCCGCGCCAGGAATAAAGGGAATAGACAGATAATTAGCAAATTCAAAGTGACCAGTTAGATAACTAAATAATCCTAA
>JAUXDF010000084.1 GCA_030618505.1 Spongiibacteraceae bacterium
CGTCGATAGTTGATGGTATTTAGTTGACGGCATTAGTTGAGTGTAATCTGAAAAATAGAGAGAATTTATGACATCCGATAAATTGACTGAACAGCTTGAGCAGATGCAATCCCAGCTGGCATTTCAGGATGACACACTGCATGCGCTTAATGACGTGGTGGCTGAACAAGACCGGGAGATTCAGCAATTAAATCGCAAGGTTGAATTGTTAATTGGCCAGTTGCAGGGTTTGTCAGAGGCGGTAAATGAGGTAAAGCCTGATGAGAGGCCACCGCATTATTGATTAAGTTGAGAAAAATAGGGAGGGGAAAGTTAAACCGGGCGAGCAGAGCTGGCCCAGTAGCAGTCAGTCTTAATTTTCTTTGGTGATAATTTCAACGTCTTCAGCCTGGTAGCCTTTTTCACCTTCGGTGACGACAAATTCAACGGCCTGGCCTTCATAAAGGGTACGACGTCCCTTGCCTCGAATCGAGCGATAATGAACAAAAATGTCATCGCCTTGGTCACGAGAGATAAAGCCAAATCCTTTGCTAAAATTAAACCACTTAACTTTGCCGCTTTCGCGATCTCCCTGGGGTACGGCTTTTGGGGTGCTGCCAGAATCTGCTTTTTTGGCAGGGCTGGCGGCGGATGCTTTGATAAAGCTGTTGATAAGCGTGGTAAGTAGTGTTGCTATTGCGAAAAAGACAAAGGTAGCAGGCTCAAACTGAAAGCCGCTTTCGCCTGTCTGGCTGAGATATACTGAAGCAATTATAAATGCAACGATTAAACTGATGATGGTTTTAACGATAACTGTCATTGCGTACTCTTTAGTCATTGATGGATTAAATGATGAAATGTTGTTTTGATTTACAAAATTGCCGCCAAATGCTACTTGTTAGTCAGTACCCATCCAGAAGCATAAACTCGCACATCGTAGCCTGGATCAGTGTGCCCCGCATAGCGCTTTGGGCATGAGCTTGCGAAATCCGGGGAGGGAATTAGCTAGACCCCCTGATTTCGCAAACTCAATCAAGGCTACAAACAAGCGCTTGTCAGAAGAGCTGTTGTTTCTGGGTGGAAACTAGTTAGCGACAACCTAGTATTATCGAGAAAGGCGATGTAAATAACAAGCCCGTCATCGTCAAGGGCAGTGTTATTTTGGATATTTATCAGGGCTTTGGTGGGAAAATAGTAATGAAATGGATAAGTAGCATCCTGTTTGGCGGTTTGTCCCTGCTTGCAGCAGCAGGCAGCGGCGCCCAGTCGGCGCAGGGTATCTATTCCCAGTACCAGGACAGAATTTACCAGATTCGCTTGATTGAGCTGGCCTCGGGCAGCAAGGCATCGATCGGCTCCGGTTTTCAGGTTAGCCCTGAGGGGCTGATTGCGACTAATTATCATGTGATTGCCGATGCCGTCTATGAGCCGGATAAATACCGTATTGAGTTTATCGACACCCGTGGTCGTAGTGGTCAGCTGAGTTTGCTGGAAATTGATGTGATTCATGATCTGGCGCTGGTCAAACATAGTGAGCCTGCCAGAGACGGTTTTCTGCAACTTGCGGGGCAGCTTGTTCAGCAGGGGGAGGAGCTGTATTCCATTGGTAACCCGCGTGACCTGGGAATGACGGTTGTAAAGGGAACCTATAACGGCATGCTGGAGCATAGTTTTTACGATCGTATTTTGTTCTCCGGTTCAATTAACCCTGGTATGAGTGGTGGGCCAACGCTAAATGAGGCGGGGAAGGTGGTTGGTATTAATGTGGCGACGGCAGGCAATCAGTTGAGTTTTTTAGTGCCGGTCAAACAGCTGCAGCATTTGCTCGATGCCCATGATGTGACCAGAGTCTCTCCCTTCAAGGAGCGTATTCTTGAGCAATTACTGCAAAATCAAAGCGAGCAATTAGGCGATCTCCTGCAGGGTGAGTGGCCCTTGTTAAGTATTGGAGATGCGAAAGTAGCGGCAGAGCTGGCAAAGTTTACACCTTGCTGGGGTGGTTCCAGTGATGACGATAAGGCGCTGTATTCGGTGTATTACACCCGCTGTTTTAGTGAGGATAAGCTCTATTTGACCTCGAGTTTTTCCACTGGCGTGATTAACTATGAGTTTTATTGGCTGGAGTCCGAGGAGCTTGATAGTTGGCAGTTTTATACCCGCTATCAAAACAGTCTGATGGGGGCCATGCCGGTTAACAATACCAGCAAAAAGCATGTTGGCAATTTTCGCTGTCATAATGATTTTGTTGTTAATTCCGCCAGTGTTGATTCGGCTGAACCAACTCCCCGCCATTGGAAGTCCGTCTTGTGTGCGAGGCAATACAAGGATTACCCCGGTATTTATGATCTGCTTTATATTGCCGCCTCTGTCAATGATAGCCATAAAGGGCTTGTTAGTCATTTTGTACTATCGGGGGTCAGTAAGCCCTTGGGGCTGGAGTTTGCCAAGAAGTTTATGGAGCATATCCAGTGGAAGTAATTGTTGAGTTGGTCAGCCGATCCCATAAGCCGATTGAGCGTCAGCGTATTAGTGGTGAGCGCTGTACCATTGGTCGCGCCTTTGATAACGACATTATTCTCACCGAGGCCCATGTTTCCCCTCATCATGCCGTGTTGGAAGAGGATGAGCTGGGGCAGTGGTGGTTGATTGATTGTGATAGCAAGAACGGTTTGAAAAACCGTCGTCACCGCTCTTTATCATCGCCGGTTAAGGTGAGCTCCGGTGATGAGTTCGTGTTGGGCAAGTTGCGGCTGAAATTTTATTCCCCGAACCATCCGGTAGCCGATGCTCTGGGCTTGGAGTTCAGTGAAAATACAATTTATACTTTGTCTCAGCCACTTCGATTTGCCTTGTTTTTGTTCTTTTCGATACTGCTGTTTGCTGGCTATGAATATATTCAAACCTTTAATGAGTTGGATCTTAGGGAATTTCTTCCAAGAGTGTTGGCAACACCTTTAGCGGGTCTGTTATGGGCGGCAATCTGGGCGGTGGCAGGACGACTGTTTCGCCATGAACCACGTTTTATAGCTCAATGTATTGTCAGTTTTTGTTATCTGTTGCTGATGCAGTTGGCGGAGATTTTGATCCAGACCGTGGTGTTTAATACGGGGAGTTTATGGCTGAGTAATGTGCTGCTGTATTTTCTTTATGGTGGCCTGTTGGTTGTTTTGTTATCTTTTAATTTGCGCCTGGCAACACATCAGGTACGTTTGGGGCGGATGATTACCGCTAATGTGCTGGCTTGGGGGCTAATTGCTACCTTATGGTTGTTTACGGTATTTAGCCAGCCAGAGTTCAGTAATCAGCCGGAGTATTCCGGCATGTTACAGCCGCCGGTGATGCGTTGGCGGCGCAGTGTGAGTGTGGACGAGTTTCAGCAGGCAGCAGATTTCATTTTTGAACCTGCCGTGGATTGATGCACTTGCTTATTTGCTTGCAGGGTTAACGGCGAGTGCTTTTTGTTTGTCAGCCTATCGACTTATTAAGCAATGTTGTCGTTAACGCAGTGGTGATAATCACGAAGAAAACCAGCCAGCAATTTACAGGCATCCGAATCAGTAAAAATGCCAGCCAGTTCACCATCTTTAGCAACAATGACGGCACCAATGTGTTTGTCTGACATGACGTCAAGAATTTTGTCCAGTGGGTCTGAAACATCGGCAACGTAAACTCTGGGGGCGCAGATGTCGCTAACCAGCAAAGAGGACTCTTCTTTGAGTGAGTGCCCCAAGGTGGTGGCACGGGCAATATCGCGTTCGGTAATAATACTCTCTATGGTGTCTTCATCGAGCACAGGAAGATGCCTGAACTGGTACTCCTTCATCATCTCCTCGGCTTTATATGCAGGCTCGTTAACATCGATATAGTGAGGAAAGGGTGTCATTACCGACACCATTTGTGGCATTTTTTTGCTGGACATAAATCACTCCCTAATGCTTTGCTGATCCGCTTAACTAGTGTCCATCCAGAAACTGGTGGTTTTCGATAATTAAGTGCGGTCATGGCCAACACCAATCTAGCTCCTAGGCCTTTTCAAGGCCTTTAAGTCGCAAGATTGGTGTTGGCCATGACCTTTTTGTTTAATTTCTGGATGGGCACTAACTATAAACCCAAATGATTGGATGAACTAGCGGATAGGACAAGTTTTCTAGTGGAAGCGGATTGTTGTGAGAAATTTTCTGGGTTTTGGTGGTGCTGATGCGTTCCCACGCAGGAGCGTGGGAACGAGGGTCGTGGGAGCACAGAAGAGAGCGTTAGCTTCTCGTTCCCATGCTCCGCGTGGGAATGCAAAACTCCTTTCGCCCTTTACAATGCCTTGATTTTGCCCTGTTGCTCCTCAAGTTTACTCAGCGCACTTTGATAGCTCTGTAGCTTTTCCCGCTCCTTTTCCACCACAGCGGCGGGCGCTTTATCAACAAACTTGGCGTTGCCTAACTTACCTTCAATACGTCCGGCTTCTTTCTTTAACTTGTCGATTTCTTTGCCAAGGCGTGCCAGCTCGGCATCCTTATCTATCAAACCCGCCATTGGTACCAGTACTTCCATCCCTTTAACCAGTTGAGTGGCGGCCATTGGGGCTTCTTCGCCTTCGTTAAGCCAGATGATTTTGGCTAGTTTGGCGAGCTTCATCAGGAAGGTGCGGTTTGCTTCCAATCGTTGTTGGTCTTCGGCGCTGCCATTCTTAAACAGTACTTCCAGCTCCTTTGAAGGCGGGATGTTCATCTCGCCGCGGATATTGCGAATACCGATGATAACGCCCTTAAGCCATTCAATGTCTGCATCGGCCTGGCTGTCGATTAATGCTTCATTGGGCTCGGGGTAGTTAACGCTCATAATGGTGTCACCGCTTGCTCCTGCCAGCGGTGCAACTCGTTGCCAGATCTCTTCAGTGATAAAAGGCATAATCGGGTGAGTCAGGCGCAGGGCGGTTTCCAGTACGCGGATCAGGGTACGGCGAGTACCTTTTTTAATAGCATCGCTGGCACCGTCATCCCAAAGTACTGGCTTGGACAGTTCCAGGTACCAGTCGCAGTATTCGTTCCAAATAAATTCGTAGATCGCCTGACTGGCAAGATCCAATCGGTAGTTGTCGATGGCATCAATAACGGTTTTTTCGGTTTGCTGCAGGCGGCTGACAATCCAGCGATCGGCCAGAGTTAGCTCATAGCTGCTATCGTCGCTGTCAGTTTGTCCGCAATCGAATTCCTCTGTATTCATCAGCACGTAACGGGCGGCATTCCAGATTTTATTGCAGAAATTACGATAGCCTTCAAGGCGTTTCATGTCCCAGTTAATATCCCGGCCGGTGGAGGCGAGTCTTGCCAGGGTGAAGCGCAGGGCATCGGTGCCGTGGGGGGCAATGCCTTCGGGGAATTCTTTTTCGGTGCGTTTTTTGATTTTTTTCTGTAGCTGGGGCTGCATCATATTGCCACAGCGTTTTTCCAGCAGATCCTCTAGTGAAATGCCATCAATCATGTCGAGCGGGTCAAGCACATTGCCCTTGGACTTTGACATTTTATCGCCGGCTTCGTCACGGATTAGGCCAGTGACGTAAACGGTTTTAAAAGGCACTTGGGGTTTGCCGTTTTCATCTTTAACAAAGTGCATGGTCATCATGATCATGCGGGCAATCCAGAAAAAGATAATGTCAAAGCCGGTGACCAATACATCAGTAGAGTGGAAGGTCTTCAGGCGTTCGGTGATCTCGGGCCAGCCGAGGGTGCCAAAGGTCCACAGGGCAGAGCTAAACCAGGTGTCGAGAACATCATCATCCTGCTTAAGTTCCAGTTCTTCGCTGAGTTGATACTTGCTGCGTGCTTCTTCGATGGTGCGGGCAACATAGATATTGCCTTCATTGTCATACCAGGCCGGGATGCGGTGGCCCCACCAGAGTTGGCGTGAAATACACCAGTCCTGAATATCGTGCATCCAGCTGAAGTACATGTTTTCATATTGCTTGGGAACAAACTGGATGTCGCCATTTTCCACTGCCTCGATAGCCGGCTTGGCTAGCGTTTTTGCATCGACAAACCATTGGTCGGTGAGCATGGGCTCAATAATCAGGCCGGAGCGGTCGCCGTAGGGTGCCATTAAGAGGTGGTCTTTTACCTCATCAAGCAAACCAAGCTCATCCAGATCGGCAACGATGGCTTTGCGGGCAACAAAACGATCCATGCTCGCGTATTTTTCGGGTAAGGTTTTATCCTGCTCAGTACACTCTTTGCCTTCATGGGTGAAGACTTCAGCTTCGCCGCGGATAGCCGCATCAATGCTTAGTACATTGATCATCGGCAGCTGGTGGCGGCGACCGACCTGGTAATCGTTAAAATCATGGGCCGGGGTAATCTTGACGCAGCCAGTGCCTTTTTCCATATCGGCATGGTCGTCGGCAACGATAATGATCCGCCGGCCAACCAGTGGTAATTCGATATACTTGCCGATCAAATCCTGATAACGCTCATCCTTGGGGTTAACCGCAACGGCGGTATCACCGAGCATGGTTTCCGGGCGGGTAGTGGCTACGACCAGATAGTCCTCACCGGCTTTGGTTTTAACACCGTCGGCCAGTGGATAGCGAAAGTGCCAGAGGAAACCCTTCTGCTCCTTGTTCTCGACTTCAAGATCAGAAATAGCGGTATGGAGTTTAGGGTCCCAGTTAACCAGGCGTTTGCCGCGATAAATCAGCTTTTCATCATAAAGCTGGATAAAGACTTCCTCTACCGCCTTAGAAAAACCCTCATCCATGGTGAAACGTTCGTTTTGCCAGTCAACCGAGTTGCCAAGGCGGCGCATCTGGCGGGTGATGGTATTGCCCGAGTGTTCTTTCCAGTCCCAGATTTTTTCGATAAAGGCATCACGGCCCAGATCGTGGCGGGTTTTGTCTTCATCAGCGGCCAGTTTGCGCTCGACCACCATTTGTGTGGCGATGCCGGCATGGTCGGTACCTACCTGCCACAGGCTGTTTTTGCCACGCATGCGCTGATAGCGAATAAGGGTATCCATGATGGTGTGCTGGAAGGCATGCCCCATATGGAGACTGCCGGTGACATTGGGTGGCGGAATCATGATGCTGTAGGGGCTGCCTTCGCCGGATGGGGCGAAGTAGTCATTTTCTTCCCACTTCTGGTACCAATGGGTTTCGATGTCGCCGGGACGGTAAGTTTTGTCCATGATTCCTCTGGATTGCTCGTGTTTGTTACTGCCGTTTTGCCTGTATATTGATCACGCAGTACTTTGACAGTGAAACCGACCATTGTACTATGAAATGACAAAACTACGAAGCCTGCGGTTTTGTTGTCTCTTGCTATAAATATTACCGGTTACAAAGCGTTAATATTGGTGTTTCGGGTTGATGCCATCTGTCATATCGGGCATTATTTTCGCCGAACAATAAATAGACCGCTCTGGAGCAAGATGAAATGAGACAAAACCTGATAGTTAGTGCCTTTGTGGCCGTGCTGGCTTTTGTGCC
Organism: Spongiibacteraceae bacterium; assembly: GCA_030618505.1. Classification (GTDB taxonomy): domain Bacteria; phylum Pseudomonadota; class Gammaproteobacteria; order Pseudomonadales; family PIVM01; genus JAUXDF01. Next base: position 7,451 of record JAUXDF010000084.1, read on the forward strand.
CGCCAGCTTTGCTGAGAGTCTGAGTGCATTCCAGATAATGGAAAAAGTGGACGCTGTTGATGATGGGGATTTTTCCGAGCTGGATATGGAAATGGTGCTGATTGATAAGCGAGGCAAGCAGCGCAAGCGTATGCTTCATACCTTTGGTAAAGATGCTGGCGAGGATGGCAAAGATAACCAGAGTATAATGTTCTTCCTCAGCCCTGCAGATGTAAAAAATACCGGTTTTCTCTCCTACGACTATGATGACCCAAATAAGGATGATGATCAGTGGCTTTATCTGCCCGCTCTGAAAAAGACCAAGCGAATTGCTTCCTCGGATAAAAGCAGCAGTTTTATGGGTACCGATTTTACCTATGCGGATATGAGTAAGCGGGACATTAGCTTATACGACTATAAGCTATTAAAGGAGGATGATGTTAAGGGGCAAAAAGTGTGGGTGATCGAGGCCATTGCCAAGACTGAAAAAGAGTTGAAAGAGACCGGCTATACCAAGTCGGTATTGTTTGTGCGGCAGGACAACTTTATTGTCAGCCGTAGTGTGCATTGGGTGAAGAAAGGCAAAAAACTTAAATATATGGATGTGAAAAATCTGGAAAAAATTGATGGTATCTGGATGGCCACAGAAATAGAAATGACGCTGAAAAAAGGTAAGAAAACCCAGCATAAAACCCTGTTGCGCATGAGTAATGTCAAGTTTAATCAGAATTTTGCTGATGACTTATTCTCGATTCGCTCGCTAGAAAAAGGGCTTTGAGTTGAAGGCAGTCAATGGCCTTATAAAAACTACTCTGTCCGGCTCTCTGCTAATTCTTTGCTGTCAAACATTCAGTCTAGTGGCGGATGAGCTTGATGATGCGCTGGGCGCCTTTGATGAGGAGGATGAGCTTGCGGTCGGGGAGAGTGTTTTTGACAGTGACAATGAATCCTCTGGCAGCAGCATTCCCGGTGACCTGAGCGGTAGTCTGGTTTTTAATACCGCCTATAACTATCTCGATCATCGCTCCTCAACAGGTACTAATTACCATGGCCTGTCAAAACTGCGTAGCCAGTTAAACCTGCAATACGATTACGATATCTCCAAAAGCTGGAAGCTCAGAGCCTCCGCTTTTGCGTATTATGACTGGGTATATGATATTCACGAGGATCGTGATTATTCTGATGAGGTGCTCGATGAGTACAAGTGGGAAGCGGAATTTCGTGAGTTGTGGGTAAGGGGCGCGCTCAGTGAAAACGTCGATTTGAAAGTAGGGCGACAAGTTGTCAACTGGGGCCGCTCTGAAACTCTGCGGGTACTGGATATTTTAAATCCGCTGGATAATCGTGAGCTGGGTCTGGCGGATATTGAAAATTTACGTTTACCGGTGGGCATGATTAAAGGCGACTATTATTTCTCCGGCTGGAACTTGAGTCTGATTGCCCTGCCCGAAACACGTTTTAGTAAAAATCCTTCTTACGGCAGTGATTTCTACAGCTCTGATACAGACATTGAAGAAAAAGAACCCAGTGATGTGGATGGCACTGGCTGGGCGGCAGCAATGACCGGTGTTTTTTCGGGTTGGGATATCGCCTTTCACGCCGCTCGTGTCTGGAATGATACGCCTTATCTGCGCCCCTTCTTTTCCGTGCCAGGTTCGCCCTATGATGCCGAGTTGCGTCATAGCCGTATAAATATGATTGGTACCGGCGGTAATTATTCCTATGGCAGCTGGTTGTTTAAGGGGGAGCTGGGCGCTTTTGGCGATATTGATTACACCATTAGCACGCCGGTACCCTTTGGCACCGGCGAGATTGTACTGCCTAGTGGCACCGTTGAAAAAGATCGTCTGGATCTGATGTTTGGAATTGAATATTACGGTCTAAGTAATACCGTTTTTACCCTGGATATTGTTAATCGCCATATATTGGATTATGAATCAGCGATGGAACCGTTTTTCTATCTGCAGGAAAATCAGCTGGAAACCTCGCTGCGCTATGATGGCAATTTTATCAACGACAGGCTGACCGTTACCGCGCTGGTGATTGTCTTTGGTGATCATGCCCAGAACGGCTCTATTTTTCGCTTTGTAACTGAGTATGAATTACAAGATTCGCTGGTGATTAGTGCCGGACTACTGACCTATCAAGAGGGTGATCCTCCCCCCTTTGATGGCATAGAGGAAAATGATCGCTTGTTTGGCGAGATTAAATGGAGTTTTTAGACCCCCCAGTTTGATTGTAAGTGAGCACCCTCCCTTCCCCTTCCTTATATTGTTTGTTGTTGATACTCTTGCTAAAAGAGTATCGAGGGTACAGCAAATGACAATCAGTTTTAAAAACAGAGTGGCCATCGTTACCGGTGCTGGCACATTGGGATAAGATCAGCGATAGCAGCGAGCAGAAAATTCTTGAGTC
>JAUXDF010000325.1 GCA_030618505.1 Spongiibacteraceae bacterium
TAGGTATATGACGACCACCACTCAAACAGGCACTTTGTTGCCATTGATGCAGATCAATACACCAATAAGGCTGTTTGATTTCTAATGCGATTCCTATAATCCGGAAACACCTTTTTCAAATAGTGAAAATCCGCCCGATGGCAACACAGAAACAAAAACAATGGTCAGTACTGGCAATGAACACCACTGCATTTACGGTGTGCTTTGCTGTGTGGACGATGTTTTCCATCATCGGCATTCAAATTAAGGCTGAGCTCGGACTCAGCGAAAGCCAGTTCGGCCTACTCATCGCTACCCCCATTCTATCCGGGGCTCTTGCCAGATTACCGCTGGGCCTGCTCACCGATTATTTTGGCGGCCGACTAATTTTCTCTATCCTTATGATCGTTGTCGCTGCCGCCAGTTACGGCCTGTCCTTCGCGACGCTATATTGGCATTACCTAATCGCCGGACTCTGTGTCGGCCTGGCGGGCGGCTCCTTTGCCGTCGGCATTGCCTATACCTCAGCCTGGTTTGAAAAAGAGCGACAAGGTTTTGTCATGGGCATATTTGGAGCTGGCAACGTTGGAGCAGCGTTAACCAACCTGGCAGCACCCTTGATTTTATTAGCCTATGGCTGGCGCATGGTTCCACAGGTCTATGCAGTTGCTATCGCGTTAATGGCTGTCATCTTTTTGTTTTTCACCTACGACGATCAGGTGCACTTCAAAACCAAAGCGATCATGAAGCAGACCCCATTGTCTGAGCGCCTGAAGCCGCTGCGCGAATTACGAGTATGGCGTTTCTCTCTCTATTACTTTGTTGTTTTTGGCGGTTATGTTGCACTAGCACTGTGGCTACCCAGTTACATTGTCAACGAATACAATCTTTCAATCACCACTGCCTCCTTTATCACCATGGCTTTTACCTTGCCAGGTGCGCTGGTACGTGTTCTCGGTGGATGGCTATCCGATGAGTATGGTGCTCGCAGCGTCAACTGGGCCGTATTCTGGGTGTGTATTGTTAGTCTGTTTTTTCTCTCTTATCCGCCCACATCCATGACCATCCACGGTATTGACCGCGATATCAATTTAAGCTTTAGCATGAACATCTGGGCCTTCGGCCTGCTGATTTTTATTGTCGGTGTCGCCATGGGTTTTGGCAAAGCCAGCATCTACCGCATGATTCACGATTATTACCCGGAGCACATGGGCGTGGTAGGTGGTTTTGTGGGTACCGTCGGCGCACTCGGCGGCTTTGTTTTACCCGTTATTTTTGGTTTAGCTGCCGATCTCACCGGGATTCGCAGCTCCTGCTTTATGTTTCTGTATGGATTACTCGGTGCCTGCATGTTCTGGATGCACTACGCCATTAAAACAGAAGAACACCTCGAAAGGATTCGCCACGCAGCAAAAAGTAACTTCCTGATGGAGTAGGGTCTGAGGGAAGTTATAGACAAGTAACAAAGTAAGTAAAGAATGAGCAACAAAACACTAACCGTTGGAGGACAGCAATATGTCTGATATAAAAAAATGGGATCCGGAAAATGAGCAATTCTGGGAAAGCGAAGGCAAGTCTATTGCCACACGCAACCTGTGGATCTCAATTCCAAGCTTGTTATGCGGCTTTGCCGTATGGCTCTACTGGGGAATAATTACGGTTCAAATGCTGAACCTGGGTTTTCCCTACGAAAAATCACAATTATTTACGCTAATGGCGATTGCCGGTTTGACCGGTGCCACCTTGCGTATTCCGAGTACCTTTTTTATTCGCCTCGCCGGTGGTCGTAACACCATTTTCTTCACCACCGCCTTGTTGATGTTACCTGCAGCCGGTGCTGGTGTAGCCCTGGCCAATCCGGAAACACCTTTCTGGGTATTCCAGGTGCTGGCACTACTCTCCGGTTTTGGTGGTGGTAACTTCGCCTCTTCCATGTCCAACATCAGCTTCTTCTTCCCCAAGAAGCAGCAGGGTTTGGCTTTGGGCTTGAATGCTGGCCTGGGTAACTTTGGTGTGACCACCATGCAAATTCTGGTTCCACTAGCCATGACTGTCAGTATGTTTGGCGCCGCTGGTGGTGACTCACTAACCCTGATCAATACCTCGGGTACTCTGATTGGTAAAATTCCCGCCGGTACCGAAACCTGGATTCAAAATGCCGGTTTTGTCTGGTTGCTATTCCTTATCCCGCTGGCCTTTGCTGGCTGGTTCGGCATGAACAACCTGCGCGAGGAGCATGTATCACCTGATATTCCTGGCCCTATGGGTTCTTTCAGCCTGATCAGCATGATGCTGACTATCGGTTTTATCTGTGCGGTATTTGGTCTTTGGTTGATGCTGCCCGAGACTGTCGGTGGCTCCGGCTTTGGTGTTAGCAAGTGGATCGTATTACCTATCGTTATCGCCTCTACGGTATTTTCTCTGAAGATGATTCCTGGCAAGATCGGCGAAAGCTTAACGCGTCAGTACAAAATATTTGATAACAAGCACACCTGGGCAATGACCGTAATTTACACCATGACTTTCGGCTCATTTATCGGTTTTGCTGCCTCATTCCCTTTAACCATCAAAGTAATCTTTGGTTTCCAGCACCTGATGGTAGATGGTGTTATGACTCACGAGACTTCTAACCCCAATGGTCCCAGTGCTTTGATGTATGCCTGGATGGGTCCCTTTATCGGTGCCTTGATTCGCCCGGTCGGCGGTTGGATTTCCGATAAGGTCGGTGGTGCTTTGGTCACCCAGATCTGTGCTGCGGTAATGATTGGCTGTGCCCTCGGTGTTGCTTACTTTATGAAACTGGCCTATGTATCCGCTACCCCTGAGGAATACTTTGTACAGTTCTTCGTACTGTTCCTGATTCTGTTTGCGGCCACCGGCATCGGCAACGGCTCAACCTTCCGTACCATCTCTCAGGTTTTTGACCGTGAGCAGGCGGGTCCGGTTTTGGGTTGGACTTCAGCAGTTGCAGCCTACGGCGCATTCATTATGCCCAAGGTATTGGGTGAGCAAATCAAAGCGACTACCCCTGAGTACGCACTCTACGGTTTCGCCACTTTTTATGCTCTTTGTATCCTGATCAACTGGTGGTTCTACCTGAGATCCGGTGCTGAGTATAAAAATCCATAAGCAAGTTGCCATTATATAAAGATGGATCAAGCTAAAGCTGTTTCGACTCTGTATAATGCGCCAACTTTTTAGTTGATCATCACCGCTTTAGGGTGGTGGTGATTAGGGGAGCAAGCTTAAGGCTTGCTCCCTGTATGGTTTTGACGGCACAGCTTTTGCTAAGCGATTACTCTAACAATTGTTTAGCAAAAGCTGGAATATTCAAAACCCCTTAGATCGAAATTAACGTAATGCAACACAAGTAAGTACCTCTAAAAAACAGCTAACACTGAATTTTAGAGAGAACCCAAACTCAGTTAGGAGAAAAAAATGAGTCACTTTCTCGATAGACTGCAATTCTTTAAGAAGAAGCAGGGTGAATTTGCCGACGGTCACGGCGATGTCACCAATGAGAGCCGTGCCTGGGAGGACGGCTATCGTCAGCGCTGGCAGCATGACAAGATCGTCAGATCTACCCATGGTGCTAACTGTACCGGTTCCTGTAGCTGGAAAATCTACGTAAAAAATGGTCTGATTACCTGGGAAACCCAGCAAACCGACTACCCTCGTACCCGCGATGATCTGCCTAACCACGAACCCCGTGGCTGTCAGCGTGGCGCCAGTTACTCCTGGTACATCTACAGCGCCAACCGCCTGCGCTATCCCATGGTCCGAAAGCCATTGCTAAAACTGTGGCGCGAAGCCCGTCGCGGCATGGCACCGGTTGATGCCTGGGAATCTATCGTTGAAGACCCCATTAAAGCCAAGTCCTACAAAAGCAAACGTGGTATGGGTGGTTTTATTCGCTCGACCTGGGAAGAGGTGAATGAAATTATCGCCGCGGCCAATGTCTATACCGCCAAGCAATATGGCCCGGATCGTATCCTCGGCTTCTCGCCCATTCCTGCCATGTCGATGGTGTCCTACGCAGCAGGCTCTCGTTATTTGTCACTGATCGGTGGCGTCTGCATGAGCTTCTACGACTGGTACTGCGATTTACCACCCGCCTCTCCGCAGGTTTGGGGTGAGCAGACTGACGTACCTGAATCGGCTGACTGGTATAACTCCAACTACATTATTGC
>JAUXDF010000323.1 GCA_030618505.1 Spongiibacteraceae bacterium
TCTGATGCGCGTATAGATGACTTGGGTACTCCCGCCTTAAAAATTCGTCGAGGACTGTTGCTAACGGGTGAGCTTAACTACACTTTTGCTGATACGCGCACACAGCTTTTTGCCGGTAATTTGTTGGAAGATTTTATTCGCTACGACATTACTACTCAGGTTGGTATTCGCCAGGAGCTGGCCGATAAAAGTGTTATTTCCGCTAGTCATTTATTCAGTGGTTTTACTACCAATGTGTGGGAAGACCCCTATTTAATAGGTGCGGATAGAGTGGAGACGGAGCGGGAGTCAACAGGCGCACGTCTGGCTTGGAGTAATATTGCAGATAGCCTCTGGAATATCAAATTAAGCCACCGCACCTACCGTATTGATAACGAGCGTAGTGGTGAGTCACAGGGTTTGAGCGACGAAGAAATGCAGTTGTTGAAGCGTAATGGAAACCTCTTGCAGATGTCAGTAGAACATCAGTGGAATATTTCCCGCCAGCATATTCTGGTACCTTCTCTGGTGTATGCTCAATTTGATTTAAGTGGTGAGGCGATGAGTTATGATTCGGCTTCTGTGCACTTGAGTTATCGTTATCATTACCAGCGCTTCAGTGTGGTCTCAAATCTGTATTTCTCCAGTGCCAGTTTTGATGCGGTGCACCCTGTCTTTAATGAAAAGCGTGATATGGATACCTTGGGTGTGAGTTTTTCTGTGTTTTATCGACAGCCCTGGGGCTTGAAAGGGTGGTCTATGATGGCAGGTATTGGCTATTATGACGCTAATGACAAGATTGATTTTTTTAATACACAGTTAGTCAATTCTAATGTCAGTATGGTTTATCGCTTTTAGCTTGTCTTATTTATTGCTTGGTTTTTGTTAATGAAAAACGTCGGACAAGTTCTCTTGCTCGGCGCTTTTTTGCGCAGTAGTGGCTTTTAGCGTTCTAAGCGTACCTTGCCCACCAGCCTTCTAGATGGATTGTTGCAGTTGTGCGCGATAATCAGTTGGGCGATGCCCCGTCATACGAAAGAATGAGCGGGAAAAGGCACTGACATCAGAAAATCCAAGTGCGTAGGCGATCGTTGTCAGATTTTCTTCATCTCCCTTCTCGCTCCCTCCAGGTTCCCCCATCTTATTGCCTTTCAGCATGTTTATTGCGAGGTCACGCCGATAGGCGTCCTGAATTCGATGAAATGATGCGCCGTTATTTTTCAGTCGCCTTCTCAGAGAGCTTTCCGACATGTTTAGATACAGTGCGACCTCGTTAGCTGAAAGTTGTCTGCAGCTTTTGCTGCGGTATGCGTCAATGACTTTCGTCTCGATCGTATCCTCGCCCCAGAAAAGCTGTTTGCCATACAGGATATTCGTTAACTGATCACATGAAATAGCGCTATTACGCCTGTTTGAAAATACCGGAGCCTGCAGTAATGAATGCTCGAAAAAAAGGCTGCAGCTGTCCTTGTTAAAATGGATAGGGCATCTGGCAATGGAAAAAAGATCGACGAAATGGCCTGTTTCAAGATTGTTGCGGATATTCAGGGAAAGTGATTTATCACCCTTGTTGGTCATCCAGCAACATAGCCTGAACCAGCAAATCAGCAATATAACCTTGTGTTGCATTTCGGCGATATTATCAAAATCACCTTCTATCTGTAGTTCGGCCATGCGGCCATTGGTAATCAGGCGGCAACTAAGCATTCGCTTTTTATTGGAGCAAAATAGGCGATTAAAATGAAGGCTCGTTTGAATAAGGGATTCAAAGGTGTCCTTCTTTGAAAGGTCTTGTAAAAAAAACTCCAGTTCCTCTGTCGATAAAATCCCTTTTAACGCTAAATGGCTAGTATTCATAAAGTCCTATCTGCGGGCAAAAAAAAGCCCCGGGGAAACCCCGAGGCAAATGTTTGCTTAACCCTAAGCATAAAGCACACAACGATGGAGGTCGTCATGCTTGTTACATATTGAAAACTGGGCAGGCGCCCAACTCTCATAAAGGATATTAGTTCATATTCAATTTGGTTTACATGACATTTCATTTCATATTCACCGACCATTTAACTTATACCTAATGATACATGTATTGTTTTGCTGTCTCCATTTATATATCATTATAAAAAGCACGTAATTTTAGAAGCATTAGGTTATATAGAGAGTGTATTTTAAACATTTGGTTATATGAAAATGGAAAGTTGGCCCGAACTAGCCTCTGAAGAAGAAAAAGATGACGAGGCTGCGCGTATTGTTACTTTGTCGGAAATGGCTTTGCATTTGAATGAGGAATCCGGTTCTGAGCCTCAGTTTGATGCTCTGGTTAAACACCATTTAGGGCAATATCGAGGCACGACGCTTGGTCTGCGTGCCGGCTGCGATCTCCTCAAAGCTTACCGCTACCTTGTTGAATCGCTGAGTAGTTGTAAGACTCTGCTCGAGGCACTTGAGCATTTAAAACTTTTTTATGACAATTTTTCTGTGTCATCCCGTATTGTTATCACGAGTAGCGAAGAGCATATACACATACGTTTTGTGCAGCCAGTATCAAAGCAAAAGCATGATCAGCAGTCATGCCTGGGCATCACTTGTATGATTATGGTGGCTTTAAAGCGGCTTTGTGAATGGTTGACTGATTGTCCGCTAACAGTTATCGATGCTGGAATGGATTACCCGCGCCCGGAAAATCGTTATTACTACGATCAGTGGCTGGGCTGTGAGATTAAATTTGATGAGCCATTTTCGTTTATTGCTATTCCTGCGGCCTGTCATTCGCAGCCGATTGTTAAAGGAGTTCTGTCAATTAGAGAGTTATTCTCGCAATCGCCTGCTGAGCTTATTCAGGTAAGAAAAATAAAAACGCTAAAAGAGCAAGTCGGTGATATTATTTCAAACAGGCCTTATCGTGATTTACCGTCAGTCAATGAGATAGCGGTGACATTGGATATGTCAAAGAGCAAACTCTATGCAGACTTGAGGAGAGAGGGTTGCAGCTATATTGATATTAAAAATGAGCGTGTCATGAAGGGTTCAATGGAATACGTCTGCAATACAGAGCTTAAACTATCGGATGTTTCTAGGGCGCTGGGGTTTCGATCGGCGGGTGGGTTTTATCGGTTTTTTAAAAATAATACTGGCTTTACGCCCTCTGAATATCGACGACGACATACTTGCAAAGTGGGTTAAAATTATGCTTTGGAAAGTCCTTTAAACTATTATTTGGGTGTCACACCTACATTTTTTAGAAATATGGGTAAAAAATAGCAGAGAATGTGAAGGAGAATTTGTAGTGCGGCCTTGTCATCTAATATCTCAAAACAAAATTAATGGCTGCAGGCCAGCTGCGCCAAATGATACAAAATGGTATTTTTAGATGACGAATAAATGTGCTCTGGTGATCGGAGCCAGTGGTTTTCTGGGCAGCCATATTGTTAAAAAGCTGGTGGCAAAGGGTTACCGGGTCAGAGTGTTGGTTCGCAAGACCAGCAATCTTGAAACCATCAAACATTTAGAGGTGGAAAAGTTTTTCGGTGATGTGATGGACAAGGATTCATTGCAAACGGCGATGAAAGATTGCGACTATGTATTCCATTCAGCCGTTGATACCCGAGCCTGGTTGCGAGATAGCACACCGCTTTATCGGGTGAATGTTGAAGGTCTGAAAAACTCTATGGATGCCGCACTGGCCAGAGGTGTCAAAAAGTTTGTACTAACCAGCAGCTTTATTACTGTGGGCAAAAATGCCTCGGGCATCGCTAGCGAAGATGATCTGTTTGATGCCTGGGATACCGCCACGGATTACGAAAAGACTCGGGTGGACGGAGAGAATGCCCTGCTAGAGTATGCTCGTGAAAAGAATCTGCCCGGTGTTGCCTGCTGTGTATCCAACACCTATGGCGAGGGCGACATACAGCCGACACCCCATGGAAATCTGATCAAGCAGGTTGTGATCAACCGAATGCCTATTTCCTGGGGGGCGAAAACGGAGTGTGTGGGTGTTAAGGATGCTGCAGAGGCCTTGGTGTTGGCGGCGGAAAAGGGCGTGGCGGGGGAGCGCTATATTATTTCCAGTGATTTTATTTCCTGTAACGATTTATTTGATATGGCCAAAAAACATTCCAAGGTGTGGATGCCGAGAGTTAGCCTGTCGCGTTCAGTGTTGCATGGCATGGCGGTAGTTTCTGAGGGGATATTCGGCTTGCTTAATCAGGATGTGCAGTTTTCAAGGGCGGCGGTT
>JAUXDF010000126.1 GCA_030618505.1 Spongiibacteraceae bacterium
GATTGTGTGCTGCTTGATGAGCCAACCGGCAACCTTGATCAGGAAACCGGGCTGTCAATACACCAGTTGATGGTGGAATTAAATGAAACCCTGGAAACCAGTTTTGTGATTGTTACCCACGATATTAGCCTGGCTCAGCGGATGGACAGAATTTTGAAACTGAAAGCGGGCGAGTTGTTAGAGATATAAGCGAGCGATGAAACAATTTTATCTGCCCTTTTTTCTGGGCCTGCGTTACACCACTGCCAAGCAGAGCAGCCATATGGTGTCCTTTATCTCCAGAGTGTCGATGGCCGGCCTGACCTTGGGGGTTGCTTTACTGATCGTGGTGCTGTCCGTGATGAATGGCTTTGACCGGGAGCTGCGCGATAATATTCTCGGGCTTGTTCCCCAGGCCAGCGTAAACAGCTATCAAGCGATGGAGGGCTGGCAGGAGATCGCTGAGCAGGCAGAAAAACACCCGCGTGTACTGGCAACGGCGCCTTTTATTCATTTGCAGGGTTTGTTGATGCATAAGGGTGATGTCGAAGCGGTGCTGGTACATGGCGTGCTCCCTGAGCAGGAGGAAAAAGTCAGTGTGCTGAATCGCTTTCTGCTCAACGGGCGCCTCGCGGAATTGACGAACGGGCAGATTATCCTTGGCGGCGAGCTGGCACAGGTGCTCGGTGTCAGCGAAGGACAAAGCATTAGTTTTATTATGCCGCAAGCGACCCTGGGTGGTCGTGTGGTGCCGAAAGTGAAACGCTTTACAGTATCCTCAGTATTCAGCAGTGGTACTGAGTTGGATCGCCGTCTGGCGCTGATTCATATAGAAGAGGCTGCTGATTTGACAGGTCATGGAAAGGAGGCGGTGCAGGGTGTCCGTTTAAAAGTCAGTGATCTGTTTGATGCGGCAATGATCGCTCGGGAGGTGGTTTATAATCTGCCCTATGGGTACTACTCCCGAGATTGGTCTCGCACCCATGGAAATTTATTTGAAGCGATTCAGCTCTCCAAACGCCTGGTTGGTATGTTGTTGTTTATCATTATCGCTGTGGCTGCCTTTAATGTGGTTTCAACCCTGATTCTGGTGGTGATGGACAAGCAGGCAGATATTGCCATTTTGCGGACAATGGGTTTAAGTCCCGCCAGAGTGATGGCTGTTTATATGGTCCAGGGAACCCTGATTGGTGTTGTTGGCACCTTGATCGGCGTCAGTATAGGTTTGGTATTGGCGTTGACTGTCAGTGATTTGGTTCAGTTTGTCGAAGGTCTGCTGTCGATACAGTTTTTAAAGTCTGATGTGTATCCGGTTAATCACCTGCCTTCTGAGATTCAGGCTCTTGACGTACTAACGGTGTGCGCGGTGGCAATTGGTATGAGTTTTATCGCCACCGTTTACCCGGCATGGCGCGCGACACGGATTCAACCAGCAGAAGCTCTGCGTCACGAGGTTTAGCTATCATCTGAGTTAGTAGAAAGTCGTTCGCGTGCCAGTTTTCGTGCTTCCCAGCGTTTAACGACATGCCAGCGCCAAACCCAGTGGGCAAAGAAATAGCCAAGAGTACCAAAGAAAACACCGCAAAGCAGTGAGCCTAAAACCAAGGGTTGCCAGATCAATGCCAGCTCATGGGAGATCCACTGCCAGCTGAGTTCCATCTGGAAGGGCGATGGAGGAGTTTGTAAAATCTTGGCACCCAGCATATAGGAGCCATAAAATATTGGCCCCATCGTCAATGGATTAGTGACCCACACCAGACACATCGACAAGGGCAGGTTGCTGTGAAAGAAAATGGAGAGAATGGCGGCGATAAACATCTGCGAGGGCAGCGGAATAAACGCACAGAATAACCCAATAAAGCACGCCACAGCCGCCGAGCGCCGGTTGAGATGCCAGAGGTTGGGGTCATGAACCCAATCACCGAGTACACGCATAAAGCCATAATTATGGAACTTGTGCGGGTCTGGCATGATTCGCTTTAACAGCTTGCGGGGCATACCTTGTCTATTCCTCAGTAAACATCTGTCTCTGACAGTGAGTGCTCAGTGTACCTATCGTTAACATAGCTATCGTTAACGTACCTACGCTGAGCAGGGTTATAAGATTAAGCCCCTTTTCATTAGGTAAAAGGGACTAAAAACTAATTAAGTGCTATTGGAGTATTGCACCTTAAATACGAATCTGTAACATTAAATTTTCGAGCTGTTGTCTATAGCGCTTAAACAGTGTTAAACCCGACAGATATCCAACCCTCGGTATTATGCACGTATTTAACTAGGTTCTCCATATGCGTACATGGATGTTCGCGATCTCTGCCGGCATTGGCTTGGCGATGATGGTTCCGGTTCTGCCTGATTTGACCGCAGCCGCTTACTTGGCCGGCGCTTTGATACCTGCATTTTGTATCAGGTATTTCCCCGATGGCCGGCTTGTCTTGTTGCCTGTTTCAACGGTAATTTGTGGTTTGCTGGTCGGACTGCTGTGGGGGACAGGCTATGCTCATTGGCGCCTTGCTCAAGTTCTGCCCAGCGAACTCGAGGGCCAGGAGTTGTGGCTGGAGGGGGAGGTGGTTGGGCTACCCAAAACGGCCTTTAAGGGGCGTATGATTGTCCGCCGCTTTGATCTGCAGTTAAGTGATTTCGAACTGGCTAAACTTCCTCAAGTTCGCGCTCAGCCTGATAATGGCGAATCGGCGTTTAATAATAATCTCCCACAGCTGTTGGAGAATATATCGTCTTCATTCCATGCACAATTATCTCCACAGCGGGTTCGACTTAGCTGGTATGGCGGGCCGGAACTGGCTCCAGGCGATAAATGTCGTTTAAAGGTGAAACTAAAGAGGCCTCGCTCCTTTGCCAACCCCGGCGGGTTTAACTATCAGGTCTGGTTACTACAAAAGGGGATTGATGCACAGGGTTATGTGCGCAAGGATGATAATAACTCGATAACTGAAAGCAGTGCTGTTTTTGTCACTGTTGACCTGCTGCGTTACCAATTACGTGAGCGCATTAAACGTATGCTGGCCAATAACATCTATCAGGGTGTTATTAGTGCACTGGTCATTGGTGATAATACGGCGATTACAGCGGATCAGTGGCAGTTATTCAGTGCTACCGGTACCAATCACCTGGTTGCCATATCCGGGCTGCATATTGGCTTGATCGCGGTAATGGGATACTTTTTCTTCTTTCAGCTTGCTAGAACCAGCACTTGGTTGATGATGCGCCTGCCAGCACAGAACCTGGGGGCAATCGGGGCGATCGTAGCGAGCCTGGCCTATAGCGCATTGGCCGGGTTTTCCTTGTCGACCAGTAGAGCCTGCATCATGGTGACGGTGTTGATGGGTAGTCGTTTGCTGCGCAGGAAGTGGCAGGCGAGCAGTGTGTTTCTTTTTGCCTTATTGGCTGTTTTGCTGATGAACCCCCTATCGCTGCATTCCTATGGTTTCTGGTTGTCCTTTGGTGCCGTTGCTGCATTATTGTTTGTCTTCAGTGCTCGGTTTTCGAGTGGCGGGAGAGTGCAGCGCTGGCTGTTGCCGCAATGGGTGGTATTTGTCGCCCTGGCTCCGGCTATGCTGGTGATTTTTAATCGCCTGCCCTGGGTCTCACCCTTGGCCAATATGATTGCAATACCGGTATATAGCTTTCTGGTGGTGCCTCTATCTTTATTGGGCGCGGCACTGAGCTTTATATCGGAAGGCCTGGCTGAGCCGCTACTGCTTGTTGCTGCAAAGAGCGTTGCGCTGGTGTCGGCAGTTTTACAATATTTAATCGACCATCTTCAATTTGTTGATAGCCTGCCCGTGGCTTATCTAAGCCCGCTGACCCTTTTTGCTTTAGGTCTGGGTACGGTATTGTTGTTATGCCCGAGCTTTTTGCCGGGACGCTGGCTTGCTTTAATACTGCTGTCCTTTCCTTGGCTGGTTAATAAGCCCGAAATACCTGAAGGGCAATTTGAGGTGAATGTCCTTGATGTCGGGCAGGGTTTGTCTGTGGTTATTAATACCCGCGACCATACGATGGTGTATGACACTGGCGCCCATTACAGCAACAGCTTTGATCTTGGTAAAATGGTAGTTCAACCTTTTTTGCAAGATCAGGGTGGAAGTCATATTGATCGCCTGGTGATTAGTCATAATGATAATGACCATAAAGGCGGAATGCGCAGTCTAGTGAATAATACTATCGTCAAGGATCTGCTTGCTGGTGAATTGCTGCAGGTCGACGATCACAAGGTTATTCCCTGCAAAAAGGACCAGAGCTGGGACTGGGATGGTGTTCACTTTCAGGTATTGCACGGTGGCGGGGCAGTAAAGCGCAAAGCAAATAATCGCTCCTGTGTTATTCAGGTGCGCAGTGCCCAATTTTCGCTGCTGTTAAGCGGAGACATTGAAAAGATTGTCGAGCGCCACCTGCTGCGAGATATTGGTGAAGATTTACAGTCAACTATTCTTGTTGCACCTCACCACGGCAGCAATACCTCTTCCAGTCAGGGTTTTATTGAAGCGGTGAATCCCGACTATGTAGTTTTTTCTGCGGGTTATCGAAACCGCTTTAACCACCCTCATCCGAAGGTTGTGGCTCGCTATAAGGGACTGGGTGTAAACATGATAAATACTGCTTTTTCAGGCGCTGTGCGCTTTTCGCAAAACAGTGAAGATGCTGCTCTGATTGCGCACTCCTACCGAGATGAGAATCCCCACTTCTGGTATGCTGGCGATCCATTTCAGTTGCGCCTGGAGAAAAAGGGCGTGCTTGTGGAAAAATAGCAGGGCGATTATCATTGGTGACTATTTAGTGGATGTGGTTTCTTTTGGCTGAAGGGTTTTGAGAGTGGGGACTTTGCGTGTTTGAATTGGTAAAAGCTGGCGGCTGGTTGATGGTGCCGATCATACTTTGTTCAATAGCGGCTTTCGCTATTTGTGTCGAGCGTTTTTGGACCTTAAATCCCAACAAGATCGCTCCGCCAAACCTGATTGCCCAAGTTTGGATTTGGTTGCAAAACAATCAGCTTGATACGCAAAAAATGCGTGAGCTAAAAAAATCCTCCCCCCTTGGACAGATACTTGCTGCGGGTTTGAGCAACTCCTCCCATGGCCGGGATGTGATGAAAGAAAGCATTGAAGAGGCGGCGGGCCATGTGATTCATGAAATGGAGCGTTACCTCAGTCCACTTGGAACTATTGCTACCATTACGCCGCTGCTGGGTCTGCTCGGTACTGTCATTGGCATGATTCGAGTCTTTAGCGATATTATGGTTGAGGGTACCGGCAATGCACAAATTCTCGCTGGTGGTATTTCCGAGGCCTTGATTACCACCGCCTCCGGTTTATGCATCGCCATTCCTGCCTTGATTATGCATCGCTTTTTTCATCGAAGGGTAGATACTATTGTGGTTGAGCTGGAACAACAAACAATCAAGCTGGTTGATGCGCTGCACAGTGAGCGCCGTGTTGAAATGAAAGAGACCCACTGAGCGTGAAATTTAAACGTCAACTGCAAGCCGAGGAAACGGTAAACCTGACGCCTTTAATCGATGTGGTTTTTTTACTGCTTATCTTTTTTATGGTCTCTACGACGTTTACCAAGGAAACCTACCTTACCATCGATTTACCGGAAGCGGACGGCACAGTAACAGAGCAACATGATCAAAAGCCTCTTGAAATCATCATCAGCACCAGCGGTGATTACATACTTAATAGTAATGCGCTGATTAATAACAGCTTAAAAACCCTGAAAGCTGCGTTGCGCAAAGAGAGCCAGGGAGATACATCCAAGGCTTTAATCATTACAGCAGATGCCAATACTCCTCATCAGGCAGTGGTACGAGCGATGGATGCAGCAGGACAAATTGGATTTATTAATTTAAGTATTACCACTAAAAATTTGACCGAAAAAAACTAGATGGCAAAAACCAAAGCAACACAATCCGACTGGCAGCTATATAGCAGATTACTCTCCTATATGTGGCCTTATATCGGCGCGTTTATATTAAGCGTATTGGGTTTTATGCTGTTTGCCGCCATGCAGGTTTTATTGGCTGATATCTTGCAGTTTGTGGTTGATGCCTTTGGTGATAATGAAAATACTACAGCAGGCCTGATATCCGGGTGGATGCATGAGGCTATTAATGCTGATGCCGTAGGCACCTCTGAGCCTGTGCCTGCCAGCGTGCTTATTCCCATGGCGATGGCGGGTATCGCCTTTTTTCGTGGTATGGGTTATATGATCGGCAACTATTTTATGGCCCATGTTGGCCGTAATACTATTCATGATTTACGCTGCTCTCTTTTTGACCATATGTTAAAACTGCCTACCGCTTTTTATGATAGTAATACCGGCGGTTATTTGGTGAGTCGAATCACCTATAATGTTGAGCAGGTGACGGGCACGGTAACCAAGGCCGGTACGGTATTTATTCGTGAGGGCATCACGGTTATCTTTTTGCTGGCTTACCTTTTTTATGTGAACTGGAAATTGTCACTGGTATTTTTGATGGTTGCCCCCTTTATCGCCTTGATTGTCGGGGTTGTCAGTAAACGGTTTCGTCGTATCAGTCGTCGTATTCAAGACTCCATGGGTGATGTTACTCATGTCACCAGTGAAGCTGTAAATGGCAATCGCGTGATGCGTATCTTTGGTGGTGAGCGTTATGAGCGCGAACGATTTTTTGCTGCCAGTGAATACAACCGCCGTCAGAGCATAAAAATGGCTGCCACCGCGGCGGCATCAACACCTGTCATTCAGTTTCTGGTCAGTCTGGCGCTTTGTGCTTTGGTGGCACTTGGGCTGCAACCGGATGTAAAAGCTAATCTTACGCCTGGTGAGTTTGTGGCGTTTTTAACGGCGGCGGGTTTGCTGGCAAAACCTATTCGTCAATTAAGCGGCGTGATGAGTATGATTCAAAAGGGACTGGCCGCAGCGCAGGATATTTTTTCCCAGCTTGATGAGCAGATCGAACCCGATGAGGGTGAAGCAGAGGTTGAGCGGGTTGCCGGGCGAGTAGAGTTTGACGCAGTCAGTTTTAGTTATCGCGATGACCTGCCAATGGTATTGCGAGATATTAATTTTAGTGTCGAGGCCGGGCAAACCATTGCATTGGTGGGGAGTTCGGGTAGTGGGAAATCCTCGTTGGTCAGCTTGATTACCCGTTTTTATAATTTGACTGAAGGGCGTATTACTATTGATGGTGTTGATATTCGAAAATATCCGCTGGCAAATTTGCGCAAGCAAATCGCACTGGTCAATCAGCAGGTGATGTTATTTAACGACACCATTTTTCGTAACATTGCTTACGGTGATTTACAGCACTGTGATATTGACGATATTCAAGAAGCTGCACATATCGCAAATGCAAAAGCGTTTATAGAAGATTTGCCCGCAGGTATGGAAACCATCGTCGGTGATAATGGTGTTATGCTCTCCGGTGGTCAGCGCCAGCGTATTGCGATTGCCAGAGCAATACTCAAGGATGCACCGATATTGATTCTTGATGAGGCAACCTCGGCACTGGATAATGAATCAGAGCGTCTGATTCAGGATGCCTTGGAAAAAGTTATGGAGAATCGGACGACCTTTGTTATCGCCCACCGCCTGAGTACGGTAGAAAATGCCGATATTATTTTGGTGCTGGAAGATGGCCGGATCGTAGAATCGGGTAGCCATCACTCTTTACTAGAGCGCAAAGGGCGTTATGCCCAGCTCCATAGCAATCAATTCAAAGATTGAGTATGAGCTCTTCACGGCGTCATCCCAAAAGCAAATCATCGATCTTGCCCGATGCCTGGTATCAACAGGCACCTTGGTTAAAAGTTCTGCGGCCGGTGAGTGCTCTTTTTCAGTCCATCTCTAGTAAACGGCGCAATGATTATTTAAGGGGTAAAAAAGTAGCCTCAGAGCTCTCGGTACCGGTTGTTATTGTTGGTAATATTACTGTAGGCGGAACAGGTAAAACGCCACTGGTTATTGCTATCGTGTGCTATTTAAGAGGGCAGGGGTTTAAACCCGGCGTTGTTAGTCGCGGTTACACCAGCAAGGCTCCGCATTA
>JAUXDF010000383.1 GCA_030618505.1 Spongiibacteraceae bacterium
GCTGACTATTTACAGCTGAGCGAAGCAGAACAAAGCAGCCATACCGCCATCATTTCTTTCAAGATAGAAGGAAACCTGCATCAGTTTCAACTCTCACCTGCTTTAGTAGCGGCAAGCAAAGTAACCCAGCAATTCTGGCAAATACTGCAAGAGATCAGCGGCCTAAAATCATCCCTGAATGAACACACAATCAATGATCTTGAATCCCGGCTTGTTAATGAAAAACATAGCGAGCTTGATCAACAGCAACAGCAAAGAGATTTTGATAAACAGCAACAGCAATATGAGCAGAAATTTGTCAGAGAAATGGAGCAGCGAATCACATCACGTTTGATGGAACTCACCGGCTATGCGGAGCCAAAAAATCATGCTCAACAATAAACGGCGACAGCCCAGAATCCGGAGAGCAGCTTAATGGGAGTCTTTACGCGACTGGCCAAAACATTCCGCCACGGCATACACCCGCTCGGCCATAAGGAATACACTGAACAATTACCCATTCAGAGAATGCCTTTCTGCGCTCGCTACACACTGCCTCTCAATCAGCATATTGGTGTGCCCTCTTCTCCCATCGTTGAAGTCGGACAAACACTGACACGCGGGCAGCTGATTGCGGAACCCGCAGGCTTTATGTCAACCGCACTGCATAGTCCGGTTGCCGGCAAGGTATTGGCGATTGCGCCAAGACGACACCCCAACGGCCAGATGCTGGAATCCATTGAGATAGAAGCAGATCCCTTTAATGACCAGGCCTTTTGTGCAGAATCGTTTAATGTAGAACAGGATATCGATTTCTCCACCCTTGCCATCGAAGATTTCATCGCCCAGGTACAACAAGCCGGTATCGTCGGGCTCGGTGGTGCCGCTTTCCCCTCCCACGTCAAATTCTCCCTGCCGCAGGGAAAGCAAATCGATCATATATTGGTGAATGGCGCCGAGTGCGAGCCCTTTCTCACCAACGACTACCGACTGATGATCGAACAGGCAGAACAACTATTAAAAGGGGCCGAGATTGCTCGCCAGGTTTTAGGTGCCCGCTCAATTCTCATTGGCATTGAACTCAATAAATCCCGAGCAATAAAAATACTTAAAGCTTGTGCTAACAGCAAAACCACACGCATCGTACCACTGCATGTCAAATACCCGCAGGGAGCCGAGAAGATGCTGATAAATGCGGCACTCGGTTTAACCGTACCCAACAACAAACTGCCCCGCGATGTCGGTGTATTGGTTAATAACGTGGGTACCTTGGTTGCTCTAGCACAATATTTTGATCAGGGCATGCCGCTTATCGAAAGAATTATCACTGTCTCTGGCCCTGGAGTAGAACGACCCGCTAATCTGATTGTGCCCATCGGCACCCCTATTAGGGAGCTGTTACGTTTTTGCGGCGGCTTAAAGCAATCCACCCAGGAAGTTGTCATGGGTGGCCCGATGATGGGCAGTGCCATCGCAGATCTTGATGCACCGATACTTAAGGGCAGCTCTGGCATTCTGGCCTTTACCGCAAACGAGTCGCGAACACCGAAAGAGTATCCCTGTATTCGCTGCGGTCGCTGCCTGGAAGTCTGTCCCTACTTTTTGAATCCTTCGCGCTTAATACGATTGGCAGGCGCCAGAGATTATGAAAGCCTACAACAAAACCATATTATGGATTGTGTCGAGTGTGGCTCTTGTACATTTACCTGCCCCTCAGGCATTCCTATCGCGCAACGAATTAAAGCGGCCAAAAGTGAAATTCGTCACCGTGAAAAGCTCAACAAGCAGTAGGGATACAAAATAATATGAACAAAGACCCTAAACTACTGGTGCAAGCCCCTCCACTTCTGCGGCAGCAGTTAACGACACCTTCGGCGATGCGGGATGTCATCTACGCACTCTGCCCTATTATTTTCGCCTCCTGCCTGCTGTTTGGCAGTAGTGCATTATTGATTCTGCTAGTGACTGTTGCCGGTGCGGTTATTACCGAATACCTGTTTCCTCTAAATGGTAAACGCGGGGAATCCTTACATGATGGCAGCGCGGTACTGACCGGTTTAATTTTGGCACTGACACTGCCACCGAGCTTACCGCTGTGGATTGCCTTTCTTGGCGGAGTTGCCAGTATCGCCCTGGGTAAATTAGTCTGGGGAGGACTCGGACAAAACCTGTTTAACCCGGCACTGGTCGGACGCGCTTTTTTGATGGCGAGCTTTCCAACCGCGATGACTACCTGGAGCACTGAGGATCTAAAACAAGGTTTTTTTGATATTCAAAGCAGCAATTTTGCATTGCCACTGATGCAAGGCCAGATCGATGGCATAACTGCCGCAACTCCCTTAGGGCAGATGAAGTTTGAGCAACAAGCAACAGCCTTTGATCAACTTTTCTGGGGTAACACCACCGGTTCTCTGGGCGAAACCAGTGCCGCGCTTATTATCCTTGCGGCTGTATTTTTACTGTGGCGGCGCATATTTGATTGGCGAATTCCTGCAAGCATATTGCTGACAGTCGCTGCTTTTTCCAGCCTGTTTTATTTTTACGACCCCGTGCGTTTCCCCGATCCGCTTTTCACCCTGCTCTCCGGCGGCTTGCTTTTTGGTGTCATCTTTATGGCCAGTGATCCGGTAAGCTCACCGCTGACCACAAAAGGCACCTGGCTGTTCGGTATCGGTATCGGTGTACTGGTGGTATTAATCCGTTTATTTGGTGGTTTCCCCGAAGGTGTGATGTACGCCATTTTGCTAATGAATGCAGCAACCCCGCTAATTGATCGGATTTCACAACCCACTGTCTTTGGTCATGGCCGATCGGCCACCCACAGCAGGCATACCCCATGAGCCAGACAAACACAGCCAGGGACGATAACAATGGGCACAACGACAATGCGGCATGGCGGCTTATTCTGGTATTAACCTCCGCCGGAATTATAGCGGGCTTGTTAATTGTATTGAGCTATCAGCTGACGCTGCCAATGATCACGGCTAACCAGCAAAAAGCCCTGCAACAAGCTGTTTTTACTGTTCTGCCTGAGGTGACAACAATGGCAGAATTCAGCTTTCAAGACCATCAGTTGGTGCCACTGTCAGCAGAAAAACCGGATAGAGAGCACGAAACGATTTACGCAGGCTTTGATAACAATAATCGTTTTATCGGCTATGCCATCAAAGCACAAGGCCCCGGTTTTCAGGACACCATCAAATTGCTCTATGGCTATCAGCCCGACAAACAACGGATAGTCGGCATGGCCGTCGTGGAAAGCCGGGAGACGCCGGGCTTAGGAGACAAGATTTATAAGGATGCCGAATTCGTGGCAAATTTCTCTTCACTGCCAACACAACAAACACTTAAGGCGGTCAAAAAAGGCAGTAAAACAACAGCCTTCGAAATCGACGCCATAACAGGTGCCACCATATCCTCAAAGGCCGTTGTTAGAATCATCAACAACAGTAAGGAGATCTGGCTAGATCGTCTTTCGGCGCTAAGACACACACCAATAGCGCCAACACCAAGCGATAACAGCGAGCTAAGAAAGCAGGACAAACTATAATGGCAACTGTGGAGAAAGATGCCAACAC
>JAUXDF010000412.1 GCA_030618505.1 Spongiibacteraceae bacterium
TGATTGAAACTAGTTTGCTAAGTTGACGTCATAGTGATGTCGTGCTGAAGTTGATAGTCTTGGTTATTTACTGTTTGGGATCATTAATAATTTAATGCAGGTAAGCTTGATCTGTATCAATTCATATGATTCTCAGCAATAAAAAATACGATATTTATATTTATCAGGATCCAGTCTTAAGTCATCATGAAAAATGTTTTGCCATCAATTCTTATCTCTGTATTAATGCTGTCGATGTCAATCGTATCCAATAGTCAGGCATCTCAGCTATCCGGAGAGTTGCCGGTTTATAGTCGGGTATACGATGAAAAGCGTAACCCGAATGCAGATGGTCTAGAGGCGTTAAAACTGGCGAAAGAAACGCATCGACTGGTGTTAATTGAAGTTGGTGGTGACTGGTGTAGCTGGTGCCATATTATGGATCGCTTTATTAAGGAGCACCCAAATGTAGAGTCCCGCCTTCATCAAACCTTTGTTGTGCTTAAAGTGAATATCAGTGATGTTAATGATAATGCTGAATTTATGGCGGCTTTTCCGTCAGCCAGGGGGTACCCGCATATGTATATTACTGATAGCAGTGGTAGCATCCTTTTTTCTCAGGATACGGCTGAATTTCGAGAAAATAAACAATATTCAGAAAAACGTTTTATGAGCTTTTTTGATCGTTGGCAGATTAAACATGAATAATCGCATGAGTGACAACGCTGGCATCAGTCGACGCGAGTTTATGACTCGAATGGGTTTATTAGGTTCTCTGGCTTTATCCTGTCCGGCCGCTGCTCTGGCTGAGCTGCGTGTATTAAAAGCAAACCATAGAGCAGTAGATTCTGCACCAGAATGGCAAAGTGAAGCTGCCTGGCAGACGATTGCGCAGGTACAGGAAACGTTATTTCCGGCAGCTGAGGATGTCCCCGGTGCGAGTGATTTTGGTGCAGATGTCTACCTGCACAAAGCGATAGAAAATCCGAATGCCGATGGTGAAGACAAAGATTTCATTATGCGAGGTGTTGGCTGGCTGGATGACCTGGCTCAGCAGTCTTTAAAAAAAACATTCCTGCAGTTAACAGCGATTCAGCAGCAGGAAATCATCGAGGTGATTGTGAACAGCAAGGCCGGGCGTAACTGGGTTTCTATGTTACTCAGTTATATTCTTGAGGCCTTGCTGACAGATCCGGTTTACGGTGGAAATAATAATGGCATCGGCTGGAAATGGCTGCAGCATCAACCGGGGTACCCGGCACCCGCTGCAGATAAAACCTGGGATAAATTGCTGCAAAGGCGTTACACGGTAACATGAAGCGGGTATGAGTAAAGCCAAAATGACAGATTGGGATGTTTGTATTATCGGCAGTGGTGCTGGCGGTGGGCCAGTGGCGTTGACGCTGGCGAAGGCTGGTTACTCTGTTGTTGTTTTGGAAAAAGGCCCCTGGTTTACGGAAAAAGATTTTTATAAGGATGAACTGGCCTGTTGTCGGCGCAGCGTTTATACGCCTAAGCTTTCTGAAGAACAGCATGTCATTGAAGACAGCGATCGTGATGGTAACTGGGTGGGCGAAGCGACATCAGATTCCGGCTGGGATTTCTGGAATGGTAACTGTGTTGGCGGTTCCTCAAACCTGATGAGTGGTTTTTTCTATCGGCTTAAACCGGAGGACTTTCGACTGCTCTCCGAGTTCGGTCCGATCAAGGGTGCCAATGTTGTTGACTGGCCCATCAGTTATGAAGATCTGGAGCCGTATTACACCCTGGTCGAAAAAGAGGTTGGTATTTCCGGCCATGTTACAGATCACCCTTTTGCGGAGCCCCGTTCAAGTAAAGATTTTCCCTACCCGCCAACAACCGAGCATCCTGTTTCCAGACGGATCGATGAAACCTGTGACAGCATGGGTTTGTTTTCACTGCCCACGCCAAGAGCAATATTATCTCGTGATAAAGGCAGTCGAAGAGCTTGTGAATATTCCGGTTTCTGTGGCAGTTATGGTTGTTCATCGGGCGCCAAGGGTGGCTCAAGAGCGGCTTTACTGGCTCAGGCTGTGGCGACAAAACATTGTGAAATAAAGCCGCTGTGCAAGGTATATAAGTTAAGCAGTGACGCCAAAGGCAAAGTGGTTTCGGCGGAATACTATGATGCCAAAGGCCAGCAGCAAAGTATCAGGGCAAAGTTGTTTGTTGTTGCCTGTCAGGCGATAGAAACCAGTCGCCTGTTATTGTCCTCAACCGGCCCGAAACATCCGCAGGGCCTGGCTAATAATAGCGGACAGGTTGGCAAAAACCTGTTGTTTTCTGCCGGTGGTTCAGGTAATGGTGATTTTGAATATGCTGACATGGATACTCGAGCAGCTGAAAACATGAAAATACGAGGCCCCTTTGTCAACCGGGGTTTACAGGACTGGTATTTCATAAACGACAAAACAATGGGTGGGAGGATAAAAGGCGGTACTGTAGATTTTTTATTGCGCCACCCAAATGCTTTGAGCAAAGCAATGAGTGCCAAATGGGATGGTGATGATCTGGTTTGGGGTAGCGCATTGCAAAAAAAACTCAAATCAATTTTTACTGACAGTCAGACATTGCGTTATGAAATTTTTTGCGACTGGTTACCAACGGATGATTGTTTTGTTGATCTCGATAACTCAGTGAAAGATAAATGGGGTTCTGCTGTGGCTAAAGTACGTATCGGCTATCATAAACATGATCTTAAGGTAGGGTCTTATATTAATGGGCATGCTGAGAAGGTGCTGAAAAAAATGGGTGCAACAAATATTCGTTCAAATATCAGCGGTGCACCACCACAAAACCTGGTTGCCGGCGGTTGCCGATTTGGGCATGACCCGGAAACCTCGGTACTTAATGCAAACTGTCGCGCCCATGATGTTGAAAATCTGTATGTTACTGATGGCAGTTTTATGCCCACTGGCGGCAGTGTGCCGTATACCTGGACGATCTACGCCAATGCATTTCGTGTTGCTGAAAAGATAAAAAATGCATTGATGTAGCCAGGTTCCAGTCACTAATACTAATGCCACTTCCTTAAGGAACCTCTGATTAAGTCGTGGATGAACAGCTTGAGTTAGCTTTGTAGGGTGGGCACTGCCCACCGAAATGCCGTCAACATTTATAGTGAAGGCGAGCAATGCCCGCCCTACCACTGATTCAAGGCGTCCCAATGTCGGTATGAGCGCGTGAGCAGGGCTATTGCAAGTGCTTGCCAACGCGGCTTTTGACTATTCTGGACTCAAGCTGTTCATC
>JAUXDF010000158.1 GCA_030618505.1 Spongiibacteraceae bacterium
TGCGACTTAAAGGCCTTGAAAAGGCCTAGGAGCTAGATTTGCGTTGGCCAGGAGCGAACTTAATTTTCGAAAACTTCCGGTTTCTGGATAGGCACTAATTAGCCAATGGCAAAAGCTCATCCATCGGCCAACGCGGTCGAACATTGATCGCCAAATCCTGCTGCTGTCCCGCCAACAAACGCTGACAGCCGGCATAGGCGATCATTGCGCCATTATCCGTACAGAACTGCGCTCTTGCATAAAACAGCTCAGCCCCTTCTTTATTTACCATCGCCTCCAGAACAACACGCAGACGCTGATTGGCGCTAACACCACCAGCAATAACCAGATTCTTTACGCCGGTTTGCCTAAGCGCCCGACGGCACTTGATCGCCAGGGTATCCGCCACCGCCTCCTGAAAAGCGGCGGCAATATCTGCCTGTAACTGATCACTCAGCTGGCCGTTTTCATCACGATGCGCCGCCGCCGTATTTAGGGTAAAGGTCTTTAGGCCACTAAAACTAAAATCCAGTCCAGGACGGTTCACCATCGGTCTTGGAAAATCAAATCGACTAATATCTCCGCGCTCGGCTACGCGGGCCACATTCGGGCCACCGGGATAATCCAGCCCGAGCATCTTTGCGGTTTTATCAAAAGCCTCACCTGCAGCATCATCGAGCGATTCACCCAAAAGCTGATACTGACCAATCGCCGACACCATTACTAGCTGAGTATGACCGCCGGAAACCAACAGGGCAACAAAGGGAAAGGCAGGCGGTTTATCCTCCAGCATTGGCGCCAGCAAATGACCCTCCATATGATGTACGCCAATGGCGGGGACACTCCAGGCAAAAGCCAAAGCCCGACCCACCGATGCTCCGACCATCAAGGCACCCACCAAACCCGGCCCCGAGGTATAAGCAATGCCACCGAGATCCGATTGAGAAGTATCGGCCTTAGCCATTACTTGCGTAATTAAAGGCAAAATCTTGCGCACATGATCGCGCGAGGCCAGCTCAGGAACCACCCCGCCATACTGCGCGTGCAGCTCAACCTGACTATATAAAGTATCCGCCAACAAACCCGCCTTGCTATCATAAATAGCAACAGCGGTTTCATCACATGAAGTCTCGATGCCCAATACTCGCATAAATGTCCTGTTCTTTCGCCACTATCCGCTGCCACTGCTATCGGCGCCGATAATACTGCCCCTCATCGGCTATTACCACCGGATACTACCAAAGAGCGGAAAAGTCCTTTGCTTTTCGATAAACTTAGGTATAGAATCTCGCCCCCTTAAATAGGGGTATTAAATGCGGCCAACTCGCCATGCGATCACAAGGCCTTGATTTACCCGATTTTTTCAAATTAGTTAAGTTAAACAAAGGTTTATTGAATGCCTTCAGTAAAGTTAAAAGATAACGAGCCATTTGACATCGCATTGCGCCGCTTCAAGCGCTCCTGCGAAAAAGCCGGCGTATTGGCCGAAGTTCGTCGCCGCGAGTTTTACGAAAAGCCCACCTCAGTACGCAAGCGCAAAGCTGCCGCTGCGGTAAAGCGTCACGCGAAAAAAGTATCGCGCGAAACCCGCCGCCATATCCGCCTTTACTAATCACTTCTTATTAGTATTGCCGCAGATATGTCTGAGCAGGAATTAAAAGCACGCATCAAACAGGCAATGAAAGACGCCATGCGTGCCAAAGAAAAAGAGCGCCTTGGTGTTATCCGGCTGATTCTGGCCGAGGTAAAGCGAATCGAGGTCGACGAGCGCATTGAACTCGACGACTCCCGCCTGCTAGCGCTGATGGACAAAATGCTCAAACAGCGTCGAGACTCCGCTAAGCAGTTTGACGAGGCGCAACGCCAGGATCTTGCCGAGCAAGAAAACTTTGAGATTGGCATCATCCAGGAATTTCTACCTGCCGCCCTCACTAGTGACGAGATTACCGCACTAATTAACAATGCCATCGAGCAAAGTGGCGCCCAGTCGATAAAAGACATGGGCAAACTGATGGGCATCCTCAAGCCCCAACTACAGGGTCGAGCCGATATTGGTGTTGTCAGCAAGCAAATCAAAGACACACTCAATAGTTAAAATACACCTCAGCGCTCAATAAAGACAGCTGCCAGACTACTAATCTCTCCACCATTTCCCCGGCACACGCTATACTGCACGCTCTCGTCCACCAAACCTATTTTACCTACAGTAATCCAACGCCATGAGCGGACGCATCCCACAAACTTTTATCGACGACCTGCTTGAAAGAGCCGATATCGTCGACATTATTGATTCGCGCCTGGCGCTACGAAAAACCGGTCGCAACTACTCCGCACTTTGCCCCTTCCATAAGGAAAAAACGCCTTCATTCAGCGTCAACCCGGACAAGCAATTCTATTATTGCTTCGGCTGCGGCGCCGGAGGCAACGCGCTGGGTTTTCTGATGGATTATGAGCGCCTGGATTTTCCTGTAGCGGTCGAAAATCTCGCCCACCATGTCGGCCTCGAGGTACCTCGCGAGCAGGTCGAAAATCCGCAAAAAAGTCAGCAGAGACGAGACATATACTCCCTACTGGAAAAATCCTCTGAGTTTTATCAGCAACAATTACGCGAACACAGCAGCGCACAAAAAGCCACCACCTACCTAAAAGCAAGGGGGCTTAGCGGCAGTGTCGCCAAACAATTTGGCATCGGTTACGCACCACCGGGCTGGGACAACCTCCATAAGCAACTGGCAAAAACAGACGAAGACATCAAGCTGCTCACCGAAGGCGGCATGCTGATTGAAAAAGATAAGGGCGGATGCTATGACCGCTTTCGTGATCGCATTATATTCCCCATTCGCGACAGTCGAGGCCGCGTTGTCGCCTTTGGCGGACGGGTATTTGGCGATGAAAAACCTAAATACCTTAACTCACCGGAAACACCGGTATTTCATAAAAATCGCGAACTATACGGCCTCTATGAAGCCCGGCAAGCCAATCGTCACCTGTCAAAAATTATTGTTGTCGAAGGTTATATGGATGTCGTCGCGCTGGCCCAGCACGGCATCAGCTACGCCACCGCAACTTTGGGCACAGCAACCAGCGAAGCCCATCTGGAAAAAATATTCCGGCTGGTAGACGAAGTGATCTTTTGCTTTGACGGTGATCAGGCTGGGCGTAAAGCCGCTGATCGCGCCCTCGAAAATGCTTTGCCGCTAATGCAGGATGGCCGCCAGGCACGTTTTTTGTTTTTACCCGACGGCGAAGACCCCGACAGCCTGGTAAGATCCGAGGGACAGCAACACTTCCAGCAACTGGTCGACAGCGCCCTGCCACTATCCGACTTTTTGTTTCAATCGGTTTCCGGCGGCATTGACCTCGAAACCATGGATGGCCGCGCGCGATTAAGCACACTCTGCCTGCCGCTTATCCATAAATTGCCCACCGGTGTTTTCAAAAGCCTAATGCTACAGTCCCTTGCCGATCGCACCGGCATTAGCCAGCAGGCACTGGAGCAACTCACCAGCCAACAACAGCAAAACAAACAACATCAAGCAAGCAACACCAAAACAGCGCCACCTCAAGAGCAATACCCAGAGGAAGGAGTCGGCAGCCCCCACCAACCGCTATCTCGCCCACCCTTGGCAGAACAACAAAAACTCATTGAACTCAGCGGCACACAAAAAGCCATGATGTTATTGCTACACTACCCCCGCCTCGCCATTCAACTCGACATTGACATCATCTGCGCAGCCGCTACTGAACATCCTGCAGACCCAGATATCAGCACATTATTGCAGCTACTGGAAAAACTTAAAGACGAACCCCACGCCACCCCCCACCTGCTACTGGGGCACTGGCTACACCAACCCGCAGGGGAGTTATTCACCCGACTTTTAAGCAAAGACCCATCAATTAATGAGCAGGCGGCACAAGCCGAACTCAACGACTGCATCAACCATCTCACACATTTAACAAAACGACAAAATCAGCAACAATTTATTGACGAGCTAGCCAACAACAAAACCTTGCGCTTTGAAGAACTCAGCGATGCGCAAAAACAAGCATTAAGGCTGATCTACTCTAAACCCAGTGGTTAGCCAACACTAACATAGAAAAATCAGTTTTTTACCTTTCGCTAACAATTTACGCCATTCTGACCTACTCTTACTCTAGCATGCTAGGCCATTATTCAGTTATAATGGAGGGCTATTGTTTTTACGTTTACAAGACCAAAAAAAGGGGCACCATGACTGACCAGTCAAAGCAACAGTCTCGACTTAAGGATCTGATCGCAAAGGGCAAAGAGCAAGGTTATTTAACCTATGCCGAGGTCAACGACCACCTGCCAGAAGATATTTCAGATCCAGACCAGGTTGAAGACATCATTCAGATGATCAACGACATGGGCATACAGGTGTTTGAAAAAGCGCCCGATGCCGACTCAATGCTACTAAACGACGATTCCACCGATGATATCGCCGCCGCCGAAGCTGCCGCCGCACTCGCTGCCGTTGAAACCGAAGCAGGGCGCACCACCGACCCGGTACGCATGTATATGCGCGAAATGGGCACCGTCGAGTTACTCACCCGAGAAGGTGAAATCGTCATAGCCAAACGGATCGAAGAAGGCATCCGTGACATCATGGGAGCCGCCTCTTACTTCCCTGGCCCTGTTGATTTTGTGCTCGGTGAATATGACAAGATCAAAACCGAAGAAAAGCGTCTTGCGGACATCATCACCGGCTACCTCGATCCAATGGACAATGTACCCTCAGCAAATGGCGCCGTACTCAAATCTGACGATGACGATGATGCCACACCATCCGGCCCCGACCCCATCGAAGCAGAAAGGCGTTTCAGCGCAATACGCAAGCTTCACAATAAAGCAGAAAAGGCCGTTGAGAAACACGGTCGCGAAAGCAAGCAAGCCAGAAAGCAACTCGAAGCGCGGGCCGAAGCCTTTAAATTTCTCAAGCTGACTCAACGCAACTTCGATCAGCTTATCTCCCACGTTCGAACGACTCTAAGCGAGCTACGCCGCCAGGAAAAAGTACTGATCGATCGCTGTCTGAAAAAAGCAAAAATGCCTCGCAAGCTTTTCCTGACCTCGTTTCAGGGTAACGAAGCAGACAGAAATTGGGTGCAACAGCACATTGACGCCGGCAAAGACTACTCCCCTAAACTGGAGCAGTTTCAAGAAGATATCAGGCGAGCACAGCGAAAAATCAAGGCCATTGAAGCCATTACAGGTATGAATACTGCGGAGATCAAAGACATCAACCGCCGTATGTCTATTGGTGAAGCACGCGCTCGACGCGCCAAAAAAGAGATGGTCGAAGCCAACTTGCGACTGGTTATCTCCATCGCCAAAAAATACACCAATCGCGGCCTACAGTTCCTCGACCTGATCCAGGAAGGCAACATCGGCCTGATGAAAGCGGTTGATAAATTTGAATACCGCCGCGGCTATAAATTCTCCACCTACGCAACATGGTGGATACGCCAGGCAATCACTCGCTCCATTGCCGATCAGGCCCGCACCATCCGTATTCCGGTGCATATGATTGAGACGATAAACAAACTCAATCGTATCTCACGCCAAATGCTACAGGAAATGGGCAGAGAACCCACTCCCGAAGAGCTTGGCATTCGCATGGAGATGACCGAGGAGAAAGTACGCAAAGTCCTCAAGATCGCTAAAGAGCCAATATCAATGGAGACCCCCATCGGTGATGATGAAGACTCCCACCTGGGCGATTTTATCGAAGATGCCACCATCGACTCACCCATTGAATCCGCCACCAGCACCGGCCTGCAAGAAGCTACACGCTCCGTGCTATCCGGCCTGACCGGCAGAGAAGCCAAAGTGCTGCGCATGCGTTTTGGCATTGATATGAATACCGATCACACCCTGGAAGAAGTCGGCAAGCAGTTTGACGTCACCCGTGAGCGTATTCGCCAGATCGAAGCCAAGGCTTTGCGCAAATTGCGCCACCCTACCCGCTCCGATCACCTGCGAAGCTTTCTTGACGAGTAATTGACAGCTAAACCCTAGTCAAACTAAGAGCGGCGCTATATAATGCGCCGCTCTTGGTTTTGCAGCCTTGCTAAGATATTGTTTTAACGGCTAATACAGCGCTTTCACGATCCTTATCACGGCAAGCACTCCAGAAGGGCCCGTAGCTCAGTTGGTTAGAGCATCCGACTCATAATCGGCAGGTCCCCTGTTCGAGTCAGGGCGGGCCCACCATTTTTCTTTTGATTCATTGGCTTAATGAACTTAGAGCGCCCGACTTTTGAGCTCGGTTGTTTTGAATCTATCGGCCAGCGAGTCGGACGGTCTCCTGAGAAACCCCCTCACTGCAGCCAAACCTCAGTGACCTTTTGTATTTCAAACCTGTAGGCAATACACCATGCGTATCATCCGTAATCTATTAGGCACTCTGATTTTATTGATTGATTGGCTGACCACCCCCAAAGGTATTAAACGCACGAAGGAAGTGCAGGCAGCAATTAATGAGCAGACCAAAGCCATCACCCTGTATCAATATAGAGCCTGCCCTTTCTGCGTCAAAGTGAGACGCTCGATGAAACGCCTGTCACTGCCCATTGAAACCCGTGATGCCAAACGAAGTGAAACGGCGAAAAATGAATTGTTGAATGGCGGAGGAATACTCAAAGTACCCTGTTTAAGAGTTGTTGATGATACTGGCAGTGAAAACTGGATGTATGATTCCAAGGAAATTATTGGCTATCTGGAACAGAGGTTTGCGGAGGCGGTTTAAGCGGCTCGACAATCATGGCCAAACCCCAAAGTAAAACCCAGAAGAAAACTGACAACAATGTGCGACTGGCATTGACCGATGCCTGCGAACAATTCCTGGATGATATAAGCGGCTTTCAGTGGCTGACCCATCAAGCCGACTACAGCAACTTTCCCGCCAGCCTATTGATTACCTGCGTATTCGATACCGATGAAAGCCAGCAGCAAGCCTGCCAGAATGACGACTCAAGTAAAATGCAAAACCTCATTCAAACACAGCTGCTAAAAATTGGGGTGAAACTTAAAGCACCGAAGCAACAGGTTATTTTTGACTCTGAAGAATCCCGTGTAACGCCCTAAGCGAAGAAATGACTCGGCTTGAACTTTCTCTTCGCGATTCCCGTAGTTGCGATGCTTTCCTTGAGGAAGGTTCCCTGATCGCAATTCCAACGGCCAGCACTCATCCGCTTTTGCACCAGACTCTTGAAAGTCACAACCCCCTCAATGCCACCCT